>NZ_JBIVKQ010000029.1:1467-101923 GCF_044750845.1 Streptomyces sp. NPDC088766
CGGGGGGGGCCGGGCGCGTTTTTTGTCGGGTACCGGCGCCTCTTGGGGCTGGCTGGGGGGGCGGGGTGGTTTAATTGCCGGGCCGCCGGGGGGGGGGGGCGGACTTCGCCGAGAAGTCCGCCGCCCCCCACACGCGTCTCAGGGCGAAGCCGGCGGATACAGCGAGCGCGGCAGTCGCGCCGCCGCCGCCGCGTCCAGCAGCCACAGGGTGCGGGCGCGGCCCCGCGCACCGGCCGCCGGAGCCTGGATCTCGCCCGCGCCCGACAGGGCGATGGCCGCCGCCTGCGCCTTGTCCTCACCGGCCGCCAGCAGCCACACCTCACGCGCCGACCGGATCGCCGGAAGGGTGAGGGTGGTGCGGGTCGGCGGCGGCTTGGGCGCGCCGCGCACGCCGACCACCGTGCGCTCGGTCTCCCGTACGGCCGGCAGCTCCGGGAAGAGCGAGGCCACGTGGGTGTCCGGGCCGACACCCAGCATCAGGACGTCGAAGGTGGGCACGCGGCCGTGGTTCTCCGGACCGGCCGCGCGGGCCAGCTCCTCCGCGTAGCCGGCCGCGGCCTCCTCCACGTCGCTGCCGTGAGGGCCGTCCGACGCGGGCATGGCGTGCACGCGCTTCGGGTCCAGGGGCACGGAGTCCAGCAGGGCCTCGCGGGCCTGCGTGACATTGCGGTCCGGGTCGCCCTCGGGCAGGAACCGCTCGTCGCCCCACCACAGGTCGAGCCGGCCCCAGTCCACGGCGTCGCGGGCGGGGGCCGCCGCCAGCGCGGCCAGCAGGCCGTTGCCGTTGCGGCCGCCGGTGAGGACCACGGACGCGTGGCCCCGGGAGGCCTGCGCGTCCACGATCTTCGTGATGAGACGGGCCGCGGCGGCCTGGGCCATCAGATCCTTGTCGCGGTGCACGACGAGCTGGGGCGCGCTCACTTCGCGGCCGCCTTCTTCACCGGGGCCTGCGCCGTCGCCTCCCCCGCGGGTGCTTTCGCAGCCGCTTCGACGGGAGTGGGGGCCGCGACCGGTTCTCCTTTGGCGACGGCTTCCGGAGCGTCGGCCGCCGGGTCCGCCGCGGCGGACCCCCCGGCGCCCCGGTCACCCTCGCCGCCCGAGGTGTGCAACCGCTCCACCCCGAACCGCAGCGCCGACGCGTAGGTGTCGTCCGGGTCGAGCCGCCGCAGCTCCTCGGCGATCAGCTCCGCCGTGTCCCGGCGCTTGAGCGCCACCGCACGGTCGGGCTGCCCGTCGATGGACAGGGTGGCCAGCGAACCGTCGGCCCGGTCCAGCACGATCGGGCCGCAGGTCGTCGACAGCCGTACGGCCGTGAGGCCCGGCCCGCCGGACAGCGAGCGCTGCACGGGCACGCCCAGCCGGTCGCCGAGCCACATCGCCAGCAGCTCGCAGCTCGGGTTGAACTCCTCGCCCTCCACCTCGACCGACTCGACCTCGCAGGTGACCTGGTCGAGAGCCGCGGCCAGCATCGAACGCCAGGGCGTGATGCGGGTCCACGACAGGTCGGTGTCGCCGGGGGCGTAGGTCTTGGAACGGGCCGTCAGGTCCCGCACCGGCTGCTCGGCGGCGTAGGTGTCGGTGACGCGGCGCTGGGCCAGCGCGCCGAGCGGGTCGGCGGCCGGGTCGAGCGGCGCGTTCACCGGCCACCAGGCGACCACGGGCGCGTCCGGCAGCAGCAGCGGCAGCACGACCGACTGCGCGTGGTCGGCCACCTCGCCGTACAGCCGCAGGATGACCGTCTCGCCGGTGCCCGCGTCCGCGCCCACCCGCACCTCGGCGTCCAGGCGGGACTGGGTGCGGTCGCGCGGGGAGCGGGAGACGCGCTTGATCACCACGAGCGTGCGCGAGGGGTGCTCGCGCGACGCGTCGCCCGCGGCCTTGAGCGCGTCGTACGCGTTCTCCTCGTCCGTGACGATGACCAGCGTGAGCACCATGCCCACGGCCGGCGTGCCGATGGCCCGCCGGGCCTGCACCAGCGCCTTGTTGATCTTGCTGGCCGTGGTGTCCGTGAGATCTGTCTTCATGGCCGGCGCCAGCTCCGTCCGTCTCGTTCGAGCATCTCGTCCGCCTCGACGGGACCCCAGGTACCGGACCGGTACTGGGCCGGCGTGCCGTGCGCGTCCCAGTACTGCTCGATCGGGTCGAGGATCTTCCAGGAAAGCTCGACCTCCTCGGTGCGCGGGAAGAGGTTCGAGTCGCCGAGCAGCACGTCCAGGATGAGACGCTCGTAGGCCTCCGGGCTGGACTCCGTGAAGGACTCGCCGTAGGCGAAGTCCATCGACACGTCCCGGATCTCCATGGAGGTGCCGGGGACCTTGGAGCCGAAGCGGACGGTGACGCCCTCGTCGGGCTGGACGCGGATGACGATCGCGTTCTTGCCCAGCTCCTCCGTCGCCGTGTGGTCGAAGGGCGAGTGCGGGGCGCGCTGGAAGACGACCGCGATCTCGGTGACGCGGCGGCCCAGGCGCTTGCCGGTGCGCAGGTAGAAGGGGACGCCCGCCCAGCGGCGGTTGTCCACCTCCAGCTTGATGGCCGCGTAGGTGTCGGTCTTCGACTTGGGGTCGATGCCCTCCTCCTGGAGGTAACCGACCGCCTTCTCGCCGCCCTGCCAGCCGGCCGCGTACTGACCGCGCACGGTGGCGTCGCCCAGGTCCTTCGGCAGCCGGACGGCACCGAGGACCTTGGTCTTCTCCGCGGCGAGCGCGTCCGCGTCGAAGGAGGCGGGCTCCTCCATCGCGGTCAGCGCCATCAGCTGGAGGAGGTGGTTCTGGATGACGTCACGGGCGGCGCCGATGCCGTCGTAGTAGCCGGCCCGGCCGCCGATGCCGATGTCCTCGGCCATGGTGATCTGCACGTGGTCCACGAAGGACCGGTTCCAGATCGGCTCGAACATCGTGTTGGCGAAGCGCAGCGCCAGGATGTTCTGGACGGTCTCCTTGCCCAGGTAGTGGTCGATGCGGAAGACCTGGTCCGGGGCGAAGACCTCGTGGACGATCGCGTTGAGTTCCTCGGCCGACTTCAGGTCGTGGCCGAACGGCTTCTCGATGACCGCGCGCCGCCACGAACCCTTCGACTGGTCCGCCAGCCGGTGCTTCTTCAGCTGCTGGATGACCACGGGGAAGGCGCCCGGGGGCACCGACAGGTAGAAGGCGAAGTTGCCGCCCGTGCCCTGCGCCTTGTCGAGTTCCTCGATCGTCGAGCGCAGCCGCTCGAAGGCGTCGTCGTCGTCGAAGGTGCCCTGCACGAAGCGCATGCCCTGGATGAGCTGCTGCCAGACCTCCTCGCGGAAGGGGGTGCGGGCGTGCTCCTTCACCGCGTCATGGACTTCCTGGGCGAAGTCCTCGTGGGCCCATTCGCGGCGGGCGAACCCGACCAGCGAGAAGCCCGGCGGCAGCAGACCCCGGTTGGCGAGGTCGTACACCGCGGGCATCAGCTTCTTCCGTGACAAATCGCCCGTGACACCGAAGATCACCAGACCCGACGGCCCCGCGATGCGCGGGAGCCGTCGGTCTGCGGGGTCACGCAGCGGATTGCTGCTCGACAAATTCTCAGCCCTCCGAAGGGGCGAGGCGCTGGAGCTCCGCCTCGGTCGACTTGAGCAGGTCGTTCCAGGACGCCTCGAACTTCTCGACGCCCTCGTCTTCCAGGAGCTGCACCACGTCGGCGTAGGGGATCCCGAGCTTCTCGACCGCGTCGAGGTCGGCACGGGCCTGCTCGTAGGTGCCGGTCACGGTGTCGCCGGTGACCTCGCCGTGGTCCTCGGTGGCGAACAGGGTCGCCTCGGGCATGGTGTTCACCGTGTTCGGCGCGACCAGGTCGACGACGTACATCGTGTCGCGGTACGCCGGGTCCTTCACGCCGGTGGACGCCCACAGGGCACGCTGCTTGTTGGCGCCCGCCTTCTCCAGGGCGCCCCAGCGCTCGCCCGCGAAGACCTCCTCGTACGCCTGGTAGGCGAGCCGGGCGTTGGCGACGCCGGCCTTGCCGCGGGCGGCCTTGGCCTCGTCGGTGCCGAGCGCGTCGAGCCGCTTGTCGATCTCGGTGTCCACGCGGGACACGAAGAAGGACGCCACCGAGTGGATCAGGGACAGGTCCAGACCGCGCTCCCTGGCCTTCTCCAGGCCGGCCAGGTACGCGTCCATGACCTGGCGGTAGCGCTCCAGGGAGAAGATCAGCGTGACGTTGACGCTGATGCCCAGGCCGACGACCTCGGTGATGGCCGGCAGGCCGCCCATCGTGGCCGGGATCTTGATCAGCGTGTTGGGGCGGTCGACCAGCCAGGCCAGCTGCTTGGCCTCGGCGACCGTCGCCCTGGTGTTGTGGGCGAGGCGCGGGTCGACCTCGATCGACACCCGGCCGTCCTGGCCGCCGGTGGCGTCGAAGACCGGGCGCAGGATGTCGGCGGCGTCACGGACGTCCGCCGTCGTGATCATGCGGATGGCCTCTTCGACCGTGACCTTGCGGGCGGCGAGGTCGGAGAGCTGCTGGTCGTAACCGTCGCCCTGCGAGATCGCCTTCTGGAAGATCGACGGGTTGGTGGTGACGCCCACGACGTGCTGCTGGTCGATCAGCTCGGCGAGGTTGCCGGACGTGATCCGCTTGCGCGACAGGTCGTCCAGCCAGATCGCGACGCCCTCCTCGGAGAGGCGCTTGAGTGCGTCTGTCATGGAATTACATCTCCTACGTCTCGTGTACGGGCGTCAGCGCTGGGCGGCCGCGAGGGATTCCCGGGCCTTGTCGGCCACGTTCTCGGCAGTGAAGCCGAACTCGCGGAAGAGGACCTTGCCGTCGGCCGAAGCACCGAAGTGCTCCAGGGAAACGATGCGGCCGGCGTCCCCGACGTACTTGTGCCAGGTGAGGCCGATACCCGCCTCGACGGCGACCCGGGCCTTCACGGAGGGCGGCAGCACGCTGTCCCGGTACCCCTGGTCCTGCTCCTCGAACCACTCCACGGACGGCATGGACACCACCCGCGTCGGCACGCCGTCGGCCTCCAGCCGCTCGCGCGCCTCGACCGCCACGTGCACCTCGGAACCGGTCGCGATCAGGATCAGCTCGGGCGTCCCGGTGGAGGCCTCGAACAGGACGTAACCGCCCTTGGCCGCGTTCTCGTCGGGCTCGTACGTCGGCACGCCCTGGCGGGTGAGGACCAGACCGTGCGGGGCGCCCTTGCCGAAGACCTTGGTGTAGCGCTTGAGGATCTCGCGCCAGGCGATCGCGGTCTCGTTGGCGTCCGCGGGGCGGACCACGTTCAGGCCGGGGATCGCGCGCAGCGAGGCCAGGTGCTCGACCGGCTGGTGGGTGGGACCGTCCTCGCCGAGACCGATGGAGTCGTGCGTCCACACGTACGTCACCGGCAGGTGCATCAGGGCCGACAGCCGGACCGCGTTGCGCATGTAGTCGGAGAAGACGAGGAACGTGCCGCCGTAGACGCGGGTGTTGCCGTGCAGCGCGATGCCGTTCATCTCCGCGGCCATCGAGTGCTCGCGGATGCCGAAGTGCACCGTGCGGCCGTACGGGCTCGCCTCCGGCAGCGGGTTGCCCTCGGGCAGGAACGACGACGTCTTGTCGATCGTCGTGTTGTTCGAGCCGGCCAGGTCGGCCGAGCCGCCCCACAGCTCGGGGACGACCGCGCCGAGCGCCTGGAGCACCTTGCCGGACGCGGCACGGGTGGCGACGCCCTTGCCCGGCTCGAAGACCGGGATCTGCTCCTCCCAGCCGGCCGGCAGCTCGGCCGCCGCGACGCGGTCGTACTCGGCCGCGCGCTCGGGGTTGGCGTCCCGCCACAGCTGGTAGGACTTCTCCCACTCGGCCTTCGCCTGGGCGCCGCGCTCCAGGGCCTGCCGGGTGTGGGCGATGACCTCGTCCGCGACCTCGAAGGACTGCTCCGGGTCGAAGCCCAGGACGCGCTTGGTGGCCGCGACCTCCTCGTCGCCGAGCGCCGAGCCGTGCGCGGCCTCGGTGTTCTGTGCGTTCGGGGCGGGCCAGGCGATGATCGAGCGCATCGCGATGAACGACGGCCGGTCCGTGACCTGCTTCGCCGCCTCGATCGCGTCGTAGAGAGCGTGCGGGTCGAGGTCGCCGTCCGGCTTCGGGGCGACCCGCTGCACGTGCCAGCCGTACGCCTCGTACCGCTTCACGGTGTCCTCGGAGACGGCCGTCTCGGTGTCGCCCTCGATCGAGATGTGGTTGTCGTCCCACAGCAGCACCAGGTTGCCGAGCTTCTGGTGACCGGCCAGCGAGGACGCCTCGGCGGAGATGCCCTCCTGGAGGCAGCCGTCACCGGCGATGCAGTAGACGAAGTGGTCGAAGGGGGACTCGCCCTGCGGCGCCTCCGGGTCGAACAGGCCGCGCTCGTAGCGGGCGGCCATGGCCATGCCCACCGCGTTGGCGACACCCTGGCCCAGCGGACCGGTGGTGGTCTCGACGCCCGTGGTGTGCCCGTACTCCGGGTGACCGGGGGTCTTCGAGCCCCATGTCCTGAAGGCCTTCAGGTCGTCCAGCTCCAGGCCGAAGCCGGCCAGGTACAGCTGGGTGTAGAGGGTCAGGGACGAGTGGCCCGCGGACAGCACGAAGCGGTCGCGGCCGACCCAGTCCGCATCGGCGGGGTCGTGCCGCATCACCTTCTGGAAGAGGGTGTACGCGGCAGGCGCCAGGCTCATCGCCGTACCGGGATGGCCGTTGCCGACCTTCTGTACGGCGTCGGCGGCCAGGACGCGGGCGGTGTCCACGGCCCGCTGGTCCAACTCGGTCCACTCGAGGTCTGTGGTGGTCGGCTTGGTGCTCACCCTGGGTCAGGGCTCCTCTCCACATGTCGAATACCGGTTGCTTCGGGCGCGCGCCCACCGGCTGCCGGTGACTGGATAACCACCGGCCGTCGTCGAGCCTACCCCCGTGAGGACGTGCGTTTTTTCGAGTCGTTCCAGACTGCCGGGCCGTCCGGGGATCCGCCTCCCGACCGGCCGAAGCCGCCTTCGCCACATGAATACGGGGCCGCTCATCTGACTGCTCAATCGAGCCTCCGTGCGATCGATGAGCGCACCTCCGTACGAGAGCCGAAACGGCTGCTGAGCGCGGCCCCACAACACGACCCCACCCCCGCGAAGCCCGGGGTATGGGCAACGTCTACAGTGGCGTGGTACGCGCGAGCCTCTACCCGTACTTCACGCGGGGAGGCTCGCTGGGATGTCTCTGTCAGGGGTGTGCGTGACGGCCGTTGAATCCCGTCCAGCGGGGGTTATCGGGGCGAGCCAGAGCCCGAGCCGGCGGCCGGTGGGGGCCCGCGTCATGGCGTTCGTGGCGCTGACCAAGCCGCGGATCATCGAGCTGCTGCTGATCACCACCGTTCCGGTGATGTTCCTGGCCCAGCAGGGGGTGCCGGACCTCGGTCTGGTGCTGCTCACCTGCCTGGGCGGCTATCTCTCCGCGGGCGGCGCCAACGCGCTGAACATGTACATCGACCGCGACATCGACGCCCTGATGGACCGCACCTCGCAGCGTCCGCTGGTCACCGGGATGGTCAGCCCCCGCGAGTGCCTCGCCTTCGGCATCACCCTCGCGGTCGTGTCGACCCTCCTGTTCGGCCTGACCGTCAACTGGCTGTCGGCCTGGCTGGCCCTCGGCGCGCTCCTCTTCTACGTCGTCGTCTACACGATGGTCCTCAAGCGCCGTACCTCGCAGAACATCGTCTGGGGCGGCATCGCCGGCTGCATGCCGGTCCTCATCGGCTGGTCCGCCGTCACCGACTCCCTCTCGTGGGCGCCGGTCGTCCTCTTCCTCGTCATGTTCTTCTGGACCCCGCCGCACTACTGGCCGCTGTCCATGAAGGTGCGCGAGGACTACGCGCGCGTGGGCGTGCCGATGCTGCCGGTCATCGCCTCCAACAAGGTGGTCGCCAAGCAGATCGTCATCTACAGCTGGGTGATGGTCGCCGTCTCGCTGCTGCTGACCCCGCTCGGCTACACCGGCTGGTTCTACACCACGGTCGCGCTCGCGGCCGGCGGCTGGTGGCTGTGGGAGGCGCACTCCCTCCAGAACCGCGCGAAGGCGGAGACCACGGGCGGCAAGCTGAAGGAGATGCGGCTGTTCCACTGGTCCATCACCTACGTCTCGCTGCTGTTCGTGGCGGTCGCGGTGGACCCCTTCCTGCGGTGAGGACCCCTTCCGTACGACCCCCTTCCCGGTGCCCCTGAGCGGCCCGACGGCCGGGGTGCGTGGTCAAGGCCACGCACCCCGGCCGTCGCCGTTCGATCTACCCGTCGGTAGCATCCTGGCCATGGCAGACACCAAGCAGGTTGACGAGAGCGCGGACGCCAAGCGGGCCGCGAAGGCCGAGCGCACGGCGGCCCGCCTCGCCAAGCGGATCAGCACCTTCTCCCAGGCGCACGGCGGCGCCGAGGGCCAGGTCGCCCACCTCGGCGAGCGCGGCGCCCGGATCGTGCTCGTCGGTGAGGACGGCGGCTGGGGCGACCTCGTGGCGCCCAGCGTGGAGATCGCCGCCAAGGCGGTCGAGAAGTCCGGGATCACCGTCCACGAGAACTTCGACGGCGAGTTCGCCGCCAAGGTGACGACCGGCCCCTACGAGTGGAGCCGGATGGCCGGGATCCAGGTCGGCGGCCCGCGCAACACCTGAGCAACACCTGACGCCGGGTTCACCCGTTAGGACGTGTGAGGAGCACACCGAGCACACGGTCCAGCCGCGGGAGTCCCGGATGATCGAAACACCGTCCCTGGTGGACCAGTACTGCCACGGCATCCTGAGGACGGAGCTGGGCCTCGGCACCTTCGAGGCCCAGCTCGCCCGCACCGAGGGACCGCCCGCGCCCGGCACCACGCTGTTCGACACCCAGACCGGCTTCGCGGTACGCCGCTGGTGCCCCCCGCTGCTGGGCCTGGAGCCGCACTGCCCACCCGCCCGCTACCTCGCCCGCCGCCGCGAACTGGGGGTGCCGGAGGCGGGCCGCCGACTGCTGCGCGGCAGCGGCATCACCACCTACCTCGTCGACACCGGCCCGCCCGGCGACCTCACCGGCCCCGACGAGATCGCCTCCGCGGGCGAGGCCGAGGCCCGCGAGATCGTCCGGCTCGAACCGCTGGCCGAGCAGGTCGCCGACACCTCCGGCACCGTCGAGTCCTTCCTCGCCAACCTCGTCGAGGCGGTGCACGGCGCCGCGGCGACCGCCGTGGCCTTCACCTCGGTGGCCGGTGTGCGCCACGGTCTCGCCCTCGCGCCCGAGCCGCCCGGACCGGGGGAGGTCCGGGGCGCGGCGGGCCGCTGGCTGGCGGGGCGCCGCGTCGGCGGGGAGGTGAACGACCCCGTGCTGCTGCGGCACCTGCTGTGGATCGCCGTCGCCGCGGGGCGGCCGCTCCAGCTCCACGCGGGCCTCGGCGAGCCCGGCCTGCGCGGCGACCGCGCCGACCCCGTCCTGCTGACCGACTTCGTCCGCGCCACGGCCGGCCTCGGCACCGACCTGGTGCTGCTGCACGGCTACCCGTACCACCGGCACGCCGCCCATCTCGCCGGCGTCTTCCCGCACGTCTACGCCGACTCCGGGGCCGCCCTCGTCCGCACCGGCGCCCGCGCGGCGACGGTCCTCGCCGAGATCCTGGAGCTGGCCCCCTTCGGCAAGATCCTCTTCTCCAGCGGGGCCCGCGGACTGCCCGAGCTGCACGTCGTGGGCGCCCGGCTGTTCCGCGAGGCACTGGGGCGGGTGCTCGGCGGCTGGGTGGCGGAGGACGCGTGGTCGCTCACGGACGCCCAGCGGGTGGCGGGGCTGCTCGCGGCGGGGAACGCGCGGCGGGTCTACGGGCTGGGGTGAGCGAAGACCCCACCGGCCGGAGCGCGCCCTACCGGACGGGGCGGATGCCGTACCAGACTGACCGGATGCGGACCGAAGCCCTGCTCGACCGTTTCCTGGGCGCCCTGGCGCCCCTCGACCCCCTCGCCGTCTGGGCGCACGGCTCGCTCGCCGGCGGTGACTACCAGGAGGGCCGCAGCGATCTGGACCTGATCGCGGTGCTGCCCGGACCCGTGCGGCCCGGCACGGTGTGGCGGGTGGCCGTCCTGCACCAGAGGCTGCGCGCCGATCCGCTCGCGGCGAAGCTGCACTGCAGCTACCTGACCCCGGCCACGGTCGCGGACTTCGGGCACCGGCACCTGACCTGGGCGCACCAGGAGCTGATGCGCCGACCGGTCACTCCCGTCACCCGCCGCGAGCTGCACACCTTCGGGCGGGTCCTGCACGGCGGCGCCCCGGGCGGGCTGCTGCCGGAGGTGCCGGACCGCGAGCTGGCGGAGTTCGTGGTGTCCGACCAGCGGGACTTCTGGCGGCCCGCCGTGGACAGGGCGCATCTGTGGACGCGGGACGTCTGGGTCGACATGGGCCCGGTGACCTTCGCGCGGGCGACGGTCACGCTGCGGGAGGGGCGGCTGATCTCCAAGCGCGAGGCACTGGAGGAGCTGCCCGGCCTCGGGGCGCCCGCCGAGATCGTCGAGGACATCCGACGGCGCCGCTACGGCGGGTCCGCTCCCGTCCCCTCCGGGGAGGGGTGGCGGGTCCGCCGGGCCGAGCTGGTGCGCGGCTGGCTCGGACCGGCGGTCGACGCCCTGGTGGCGGCGTACGCCTGAGCCGGGGACACGGGCCGGGAGCGGTCACGTACGGATGCCGGGAGGCGTCACGCGTGGGTGCCGGGAGGTGTCACGCGCGGGTGCCGACGGTCGCCTCCGCCGCCGGCCCCGGCAGGCCGAGCACCGTGTCCGGGCGCTCGCGCAGGGACAGCAGGACGCGCAGGACCGCGATCCACACCAGGCAGGAGCCGAGCATGTGCAGGCCGACCAGGACCTCGGGGAGGTCCGTGAAGTACTGGACGTAGCCGATGACGCCCTGGGCGAGGAGCACCAGGAAGAGCTCGCGGGTGCGGTGCAACGGGCCCTCGGGGGCGTCGACCGCCTTGAGGACGAACCACAGGGCGAAGGTCAGCGTCACCACGATCCAGGCGAGCACGGCGTGCAGCTTGGACACGGTCTCCCAGTCCAGCGGCATGCGCGCGACCTCGCTGGAGTCGCCCGCGTGCGGACCGGCCCCGGTGACCACCGTGCCGACCGCGATCAGCAGCACGGACGCGGCCACCAGGAACCACACCAGCTGCCGCACGGCCTGGCCGACCACCGGCTCGGGCGCCCCGTCACCCTCCCGGGTGCGCTGCCACATCACCGTGGCGACCGCGATCAGCGCCGACGAGAGCAGGAAGTGGGCCGCGACCGTGTACGGGTTCAGGCCCACCAGCACGACGATCCCGCCGAGGACGGCGTTGCCCATCACGACCCAGAACTGCGCCCAGCCCAGCCGGGTGAGCCCGCGCCGGTACGGCTTCTGCGAGCGGGCGGCGACGATCGCCCAGCCCACCGCGGCGCACAGCACGTACGTCAGCATGCGGTTGCCGAACTCGATGGCACCGTGGAGGCCCATCTCGCTGGTCGAGGTGAGCGAGTCGGCGGTGCACTTCGGCCAGGTCGGGCAGCCGAGGCCGGAGCCGGTGAGCCGGACGGCACCGCCGGTGACCACGATGATCACCGACATCACGAGCGCGGCGAGGGCCGCCCGCTGAACCGTCCGGGGGGCGGGGGTCCAGCGTGCGGCGATGAAGGCGAGGGGGTTGCGCACGGCGGCTACGGCGTCGGCGCGGGTCACGTTCGGCACGCCGTCCATCGTAAGGGCCCGCTTGTGCACGCTTTCACGAGGGTCCCGAACGGGCCCGGACGGTCCCGGACCGGGTCATTCCCAGCGGAAGAACCGGCCGGCCGCGGCCAGCCCCAGGGCCGCCCACACGGCGAGGATCCCCAGGTCGCCCCACGGCATCGCGGCCCCGTGCCGGAGCACGTCGCGCAGTCCGTCCGAGAGCGCCGAGATCGGCAGCAGGGCGAGCACGTCCTGGACGCCCGGGGGGAACTTCTCCAGCGGCACGATCACCCCGCCGCCCACCAGGAGCAGCAGGAACACCAGGTTGGCCGCGCCCAGCGTGGCCTCCGCCTTCAGCGTGCCCGCCATCAGCAGACCGAGGCCCGAGAAGGCCGCCGTGCCGAGGACCAGCAGCAACAGCACGGCGAACGGGTTGCCGTGCGGCGACCAGCCCAGTGCGAAGGCGATCACCGTCAGCAGGGCGACCTGGAGGACCTCCGTGACCAGCACGGCGAGCGTCTTCGCGGTCATCAGCCCCCAGCGTGGGAGCGGGGAGGCCGCCAGCCGCTTGAGCACGCCGTACCGGCGCTCGAAGCCCGTCGCGATGGCCTGTCCGGTGAACGCCGTCGACATCACCGCGAGCGCGAGGACGCCGGGGGTCAGGAAGTCGACCGCCTCGCCGGCGCCGGTGTCGATGATGTCCACCGAGCTGAACAGCACCAGCAGCAGGGTCGGGATCACGACGGTCAGCAGCAACTGCTCACCGTTGCGCAGGAGCATCCTCGTCTCCAGCGCCGCCTGGGCCCTGATCATGCGGGGCAGCGGGGCGGCCCCCGGCTTCGGCGTGTACGTACCGGTGGCCGTCATGAGCGCAGCTCCTTGCCGGTGAGCTCGAGAAAGACGTCTTCGAGGGTGTGCCGCTCCACCGAGATCCGGTCCGGCATCACCCCGTGCTGCGCGCACCACGAGGTCACCGTGGCCAGCATCTGCGGGTCGACCTTGCCGGTGATCCGGTACGAGCCCGGCGTCGGTTCGGCGGCCTCGCTGTCGGCGGGCAGGGCCTTGAGCAGGGAGGTCACGTCCAGGCCGGGGCGGCCGCTGAAGCGGAGGGTGTTCTCGGCGCCGCCGCGGCACAGCTCCTCGGGGGAGCCCTGGGCGACGACCCTGCCCGCGTCGATGATCGCGACGTCGTCGGCGAGCTGCTCGGCCTCGTCCATGTGGTGCGTGGTGAGGATGACCGAGACCCCGTCCGCGCGCAGGTCCCGGACCAGGTCCCAGGTGGCGCGGCGGGCCTGCGGGTCCAGACCGGCGGTCGGCTCGTCGAGGAACACCAGCTCCGGGCGCCCCACCACGGCCATCGCGAGCGCGAGGCGCTGCTGCTGGCCTCCGGACAGCCGCCGGTACGTCGTGCGGCCGCAGCCGCCGAGCCCCAGCCGCTCGACGAGCGCGTCCACGTCCAGCGGGTGCGCGTGCAGCCGGGCGACGTGCCGCAGCATCTCGTCGGCCCGCGCCCCCGAGTAGACGCCCCCGGACTGGAGCATCACCCCGATCCGGGGGCGCAGGTCGGAGGCCTGCGCCACCGGGTCGAGGCCGAGGACGCGCACGGTGCCGGAGTCCGGTCTGCGGTAGCCCTCGCAGGTCTCGACGGTGGTCGTCTTGCCGGCGCCGTTGGGGCCGAGCACGGCGGTCACGCCCGCCTCGGCCACCAGGTCGAGGCCGTCCACCGCGGTCTTCGTGCCGTACCGCTTCACCAGGGCCTGGACCTGGACCACGGGCTCGCTTCGCATGGGTCCAGAGTCTAGGTTCGCGGACGGGCGCCCGGACGGGCGGGTGCGGGAAGCCGCCGCCGGCCCCCCGCGGGCGGGCTTCCGACCTGCTCCTGGCGAGAGCGGCGCACCGCTCGGTGCCCTGCTCTGCGCACGCGTGCCGCGAGCGGGACCCGGGGACGACGCCGATCCCGCGGGTGGGGCGGGGCGACGGTTCCGGCTGTCCGGCAGATCGTTCGCGCAGGTCAGATTAGGTATACCTAAGTGACGCAGGGCACCGGGCGGCGATCCGGACGCGGCTTGCCTGCCTCCGAGGAATTACGCAACAATGGCGTTGTGAAAAACGTCGGCTCGGCTCGGGAGACCCCCACGGGGGCCCCTCAGGAGGAACTGGCGACCGGTGAGCGCTCCACGCGCAACCGCGTCGCCCGTTCCATCCTGGACCACGGGCCGTCGACCGTCGCCGAGCTGGCCGGACGCCTGGGGCTCACCCAGGCCGCCGTACGCAGGCATCTGGACGCGCTGGTCGCCGACGACGTCGTGGCGCCGCGCGAGCAGCGGGTGTACGGAGCGCGGACGCGCGGGCGTCCCGCGAAGGTCTTCGCCCTCACCGACTGCGGCCGCGACGCCTTCGACCAGTCGTACGACAAGCTCGCCGCGGACGCCCTGCGCTTCATCCAGGAGCGGTTCGGCGGGGACGAGGCCGTCACCGCCTTCGCCCGCGCGAGGATCGCCGAACAGGCCGCCGGCTACCGCGAGGCGATCGAGGCCGCCGGGCCCGAACAGCGCACCCAGGCCCTGGCCAAGGCCTTGAGCGCCGACGGGTACGCTGCTACGGCGCGCAGCGCACCGGTCGGCGAGCAGCTGTGCCAGCACCACTGCCCCGTCGCCCATGTCGCGGAGAAGTTCCCCCAGCTCTGCGAGGCGGAGACCGAGATCTTCTCCCAGCTGCTCGGAACGCACGTCCAGCGGCTGGCGACCATCGCGCACGGCGACGGCGTCTGCACGACGTTCATCCCCAGGATTTCCCACACGACCGATCACCGCACCGATCACACCACCGATATCGCATCTGCAAGCACGGCCGGGAGGAACCCCGCATGACTCTCCCCACGGAGACTGCCCACCCCGAACTCGAGGGACTGGGTAAGTACGAATACGGCTGGGCCGACTCCGACACGGCCGGCGCCTCTGCGAAGCGCGGCATCAACGAGGACGTCGTCCGCGACATCTCGGCGAAGAAGAACGAGCCGGAGTGGATGACCAAGCTCCGTCTCAAGGGCCTGCGCCTGTTCGAGAAGAAGCCCATGCCGAACTGGGGCTCGGACCTGTCGGGGATCGACTTCGACAACATCAAGTACTTCGTGCGCTCCACGGAGAAGCAGGCGGAGTCCTGGGAGGACCTGCCCGAGGACATCAAGAACACGTACGACAAGCTGGGCATCCCCGAGGCGGAGAAGCAGCGCCTCGTCGCCGGTGTCGCGGCCCAGTACGAGTCCGAGGTCGTCTACCACCAGATCCGCGAGGACCTGGAGGAGCAGGGCGTCATCTTCCTCGACACCGACACGGCGCTGAAGGAGCACCCGGAGCTCTTCAAGGAGTACTTCGGCACCGTCATCCCGGTCGGCGACAACAAGTTCGCGTCGCTGAACACCGCGGTGTGGTCCGGCGGCTCCTTCATCTACGTGCCGCCGGGCGTGCACGTCGAGATCCCGCTCCAGGCCTACTTCCGCATCAACACGGAGAACATGGGCCAGTTCGAGCGGACCCTGATCATCGTCGACGAGGGCGCCTACGTGCACTACGTCGAGGGCTGTACGGCGCCGATCTACAAGTCGGACTCGCTGCACTCCGCGGTCGTCGAGATCATCGTCAAGAAGAACGCCCGCTGCCGTTACACGACCATCCAGAACTGGTCGAACAACGTCTACAACCTGGTCACCAAGCGCGCCGTCGCCTACGAGGGCGCGACCATGGAGTGGATCGACGGCAACATCGGCTCCAAGGTGACGATGAAGTACCCGGCCGTCTACCTGATGGGCGAGCACGCCAAGGGCGAGACCCTGTCCATCGCCTTCGCGGGCGAGGGCCAGCACCAGGACGCCGGCTCCAAGATGGTCCACATGGCGCCGAACACCTCCTCCAACATCGTCTCGAAGTCCGTGGCGCGCGGCGGCGGCCGCACCTCCTACCGCGGCCTCGTCGAGATCGGCGAGGGCGCCCACGGCTCCAAGTCCAACGTGCTGTGCGACGCGCTGCTCGTGGACACCATCTCCCGCTCCGACACGTACCCCTACGTGGACGTCCGTGAGGACGACGTGTCCATGGGCCACGAGGCGACCGTCTCCAAGGTCTCCGAGGACCAGCTCTTCTACCTGATGAGCCGTGGTCTGAGCGAGTTCGAGGCGATGGCCATGATCGTGCGCGGCTTCGTCGAGCCCATCGCCAAGGAGCTGCCGATGGAGTACGCGCTGGAGCTCAACCGGCTGATCGAGCTGCAGATGGAGGGCGCGGTCGGCTAGGACCCGCCCGCCACCGAAAGCCAGCGAAACCTGACGTAGGAAGAGAGCAGACCGACAGCCATGGCTGAGGCCCGAAACTCCCCCACCTTCAACTCCGTTCAGGCGGGGGGACCCCCACCGGTGGGCAGCACGACCGCCGGCCAGATCGCGGTGGCCGCCGAGTCCACCGTCGCCACGCGCATGAGCGCGCCCGCCTCCTTCGACGTGGCGGACTTCCCGGTCCCGCACGGCCGCGAGGAGGAGTGGCGGTTCACCCCGCTGGAGCGGCTGCGCGGCCTGCACGACGGCACCGCGGTCGCCACCGGCGACGGCGTCAAGGTCGGCATCGACGCCCCCGAGGGCGTCGTCGTCGAGACCGTCGGCCGCGACGACGCCCGCCTCGGCAGGGCGGGCACCCCCGTGGACCGCGTCGCCGCCCAGGCGTACTCCGCGTTCGAGAAGGCCGGTGTCGTCACCGTCCCCAAGGAGACGGTCCTCACCGAGCCCATCCGCATCACCGTGCACGGCGAGGGCGGGGTCTCCTTCGGCCACCAGGTGATCGAGCTGGGCGCCTTCGCCGAGGCCGTCGTCGTCATCGACCACACCGGTGACGCCGTGCTGGCAGCCAACGTCGACTACGTCCTCGGTGACGGCGCCAAGCTGACTGTCGTCTCCGTCCAGGACTGGGACGACAAGGCCGTGCACGTGGCCCAGCACAACGCGCTGATCGGCCGGGACGCCACCTTCAAGTCGTTCGTGGTCACCTTCGGCGGCGACCTCGTACGGCTGCACCCGCGCGTCGCCTACGCCGGCACCGGTGGCGAGGCCGAGCTGTTCGGCCTGTACTTCACCGACGCCGGCCAGCACCAGGAGCACCGCCTCCTCGTCGACCACAACACCCCGCACTGCAAGTCGAACGTCGCCTACAAGGGCGCGCTCCAGGGCGACGGAGCCCACGCGGTGTGGATCGGCGACGTCCTCATCGAGGCCAAGGCCGAGGGCACCGACACCTACGAGATGAACCGCAACCTGGTCCTCACCGACGGCGCCCGCGTCGACTCCGTGCCCAACCTGGAGATCGAGACCGGCGAGATCGTCGGCGCCGGCCACGCCTCCGCCACCGGCCGCTTCGACGACGAGCAGCTGTTCTACCTGATGGCCCGCGGCATCCCCGCCGACGACGCCCGCCGTCTGGTGGTCCGCGGCTTCTTCGCCGAGCTGGTGCAGCAGATCGGCGTCGACGACATCCAGGAGCGCCTCCTCACCCGGATCGACGAGGAGCTGGAGGCGTCGGTCTGATGACGTTCGTACGCGCCTGCGGGCTGGGCGAGCTGGAGGAGAACACCCCCAAGCGGGTGGAACTCGACGGCACCCCGGTCTCCGTCGTGAAGACGGAGGGAGAGGTGTTCGCGATCAACGACATCTGCTCCCATGCGAACGTCTCGCTCTCCGAGGGCGAGGTGGAGGACTGCCAGATCGAGTGCTGGCTGCACGGCTCCGCCTTCGACCTGCGCACCGGCAAGCCGTCCGGCCTTCCCGCGACGCGCCCCGTCCCCGTATACCCCGTAAAGATCGATGGGGACGACGTGCTCGTCTCCCTCTCCCAGGAGTCCTGAGGCACCCATGGCAACGCTTGAAATCCGAGACCTGCACGTCACCGTCGAGGCCGACAACGCCACGAAGGAGATCCTCAAGGGCGTCGACCTGACCGTGAAGCAGGGCGAGACGCACGCCATCATGGGCCCCAACGGCTCGGGCAAGTCCACCCTCGCCTACTCGCTCGCGGGTCACCCCAAGTACACGATCACCGGCGGCACCGTCACCCTCGACGGCGAGGACGTCCTGGAGATGTCCGTCGACGAGCGCGCCCGCGCCGGCCTGTTCCTGGCGATGCAGTACCCGGTCGAGGTCCCCGGCGTCTCGGTCTCCAACTTCCTGCGCACCTCCGCCACCGCCGTCCGCGGCGAGGCCCCCAAGCTGCGCACCTGGGTGAAGGAGGTCCGGGAGGCCATGGAGCGCCTCAACATGGACCCGTCCTTCGCCGAGCGCAACGTCAACGAGGGCTTCTCCGGCGGTGAGAAGAAGCGCCACGAGATCCTCCAGCTGGAGCTGCTCAAGCCGAAGGTCGCGATCCTCGACGAGACGGACTCCGGCCTGGACGTCGACGCCCTGCGGATCGTCTCCGAGGGCGTGAACCGCGTCCGTGAGACCGGCGAGGTCGGCACCCTGCTGATCACGCACTACACGCGTATCCTGCGCTACATCAAGCCCGATCACGTCCACGTCTTCTCCGGCGGCCGCATCGTCGAGTCCGGCGGCGCCGAACTCGCCGACAAGCTGGAGAACGAGGGCTACGAGGCATACACGAAGGGCGGCCCCGTGAGCGGAGCGAACTCAGGGGAGGAAGTCGCGTGACGCAGTTGCCGGGCCTCCTCGACACCGAGGCGATCCGCAAGGACTTCCCGATCCTGGACCGCATGGTCCACGAGGACCGGAAGCTCGTGTACCTGGACAACGCGGCGACCTCGCAGAAGCCGCGCCAGGTGCTGGACGCCCTGAGCGAGTACTACGAGCGCTACAACGCCAACGTCCACCGTGGCGTGCACGTCCTCGCCGAGGAGGCCACGGCACTGTACGAGGGCGCGCGCGACAAGGTCGCGGAGTTCATCAACGCGCCCAGCCGCGACGAGGTGATCTTCACCAAGAACGCCTCGGAATCGCTGAACCTGGTCGCGAACATGCTGGGCTGGGCCGACGAGCCCTACCGCGTGGACTCCGAGACCGAGATCGTCATCACCGAGATGGAGCACCACTCCAACATCGTGCCGTGGCAGCTGCTGTCGCAGCGCACGGGCGCGAAGCTGAAGTGGTTCGGTCTCACCGACGACGGCCGCCTCGACCTGTCGAACATCGACGAGATCATCACGGAGAAGACGAAGATCGTCTCCTTCGTGCTGGTGTCGAACATCCTGGGCACGGTCAACCCGGTCGAGGCGATAGTGCGCCGCGCGCAGGAGGTCGGCGCCCTGGTGTGCATCGACGCCTCGCAGGCCGCGCCGCACATGCCGATGGACGTCCAGGCCCTCCAGGCCGACTTCGTGGCCTTCACCGGCCACAAGATGTGCGGCCCGACCGGCATCGGCGTCCTGTGGGGCCGCCAGGAGCTGCTGGAGGACCTGCCCCCGTTCCTGGGCGGCGGCGAGATGATCGAGACGGTGTCGATGCACTCCTCGACCTACGCGCCCGCCCCCCACAAGTTCGAGGCGGGCACCCCGCCGATCGCGCAGGCGGTCGGTCTGGGCGCGGCGATCGACTACCTGTCCGCGATCGGCATGGACAAGATCCTCGCCCACGAGCACGCGATCACCGAGTACGCGGTGAAGCGGCTCGGCGAGGTCCCCGACCTGCGGATCATCGGCCCGGCCACGGCCGAGGAACGCGGCGCCGCGATCTCCTTCACGCTCGGCGACATCCACCCGCACGACGTGGGCCAGGTCCTCGACGAGCAGGGCATCGCGGTCCGGGTCGGACACCACTGCGCGCGTCCCGTCTGCCTGCGCTACGGAATTCCCGCGACCACGCGAGCGTCGTTCTATCTGTACTCCACGCCCGCCGAGATCGACGCGTTGGTCGAGGGCCTGGAGCACGTACGGAACTTCTTCGGCTGAGGGGCGTGACGACGACGATGGGACGCGAGGTTAGCTGACGTGAAGCTGGACTCCATGTACCAGGAAGTCATCCTGGACCACTACAAGAACCCGCACGGGCGGGGCTTGCGGGACGGCGACGCCGAGGTGCACCACGTCAACCCGACGTGCGGCGACGAGATCACCCTGCGGGTGAAGTACGACGGCACGACCGTCGAGGACGTCTCGTACGAGGGTCAGGGCTGCTCCATCAGCCAGGCCTCGGCCTCCGTGCTGAACGAGCTCCTCGTCGGCAAGAGCGTCTCCGAGGCACAGAAGATCCAGGAGACCTTCCTGGAGCTGATGCAGTCCAAGGGCCGGGTCGAACCGGACGACGCGATGGAGGAGGTGCTGGAGGACGCGGTCGCGTTCGCCGGTGTCTCCAAGTACCCGGCACGGGTCAAGTGCGCCCTCCTCAGCTGGATGGCGTGGAAGGACGCGACGGCCCAGGCGCTGGGCGCCGACGCCGAAAGGAAGACGGCATGAGCGAGACCGTTGAGATGAAGCCGGCCTCCGAGGAGGAGCTCCGCGAGGCGCTGTACGACGTCGTCGACCCCGAACTGGGCATCGACGTCGTCAACCTCGGGCTGATCTACGGCATCCACATCGACGACGCGAACATCGCGACGATCGACATGACCCTGACCTCCGCGGCCTGCCCGCTGACGGACGTCATCGAGGACCAGGCGAAGTCCGCCACGGACGGCCTGGTCAACGAGTTGCGCATCAACTGGGTCTGGATGCCGCCGTGGGGCCCGGACAAGATCACGGACGACGGACGCGAGCAGCTCCGCGCGCTCGGCTTCAACGTCTGAGATCCCGGTACCTCCGCAGCACACCCGCACCACGAAAGAACGGCGACGTCCGCGCGGACGTCGCCGTTCTTTCGTGGTGCGGGTCTTTCGCGCGCGGGTCCTACGCCAGCCCCTCCACGAGCCGGAAGGCGGAGTCGGCCGCGTACTGACCGCCGTTCTGGTAGCGCTGCAGCTTCACCTGGAAGCTCTGGTGGCGCAGGAAGTACCCCGGATAGTTCACCGACTCCAGCATGACCGCGCCGGAGGCGGAGTCGGCGGGGCGGGCGCAGAAGGTGGCGTCCTGCCGGAACAGCGAGGAGCCGTCGTCGCGTTCCGCGCGCAGCACGAAGTCGCGGTGGCGCAGGTAGGTCCCGTCGGACGTGCGGAACGAATGACACGCGCCGCCCGCCAGGCCGTTCACCACCGTGAAGGTGGCGTCCGCCCGGAACTCCGAGCCCCCGGCGGCTTCGAGCCGCACCTGGCCGCCGCCCACCCGCCAGTAGCGGTCGGGGTAGTTGACGGACCGCACCGACCGCCGCACGGTCACCGGCTGCGGACCGGAACCGCCCCCGCCGGCCGAGGCGGACGGGGAGGGCGGGGCCGACGGGGCCGGCGGGGGCGGTGAGGAACTGCCGCCGGGCGACGGCGACGAGGAGGCCTGCGCGGACGGCGAGGCACTCGCCCGCGCGGCCGGCGCCGAGGGCGAACCGCTCGCCGAGGGCGAGGCGAAGGAGATGAGCCCCGGTGACGTCTCCTTGTCGGACACGGTCCGCCCCGACCGGGCGGCCGACCGTTCGCCGGAAGGCCGGTCGGTGAGCGAGACGGTGGCGACGCAGACCACGACGGTCGCGACGGCGAGGACGCCGGCCAGCCACAGCCGCCGCGTCCCGGGTACCCGGGAGGTGTCCGGGGCCCAGCCGTTCTCCCAGGGATGCTCGGGGGAAGGCCGGGACTTGTTGTCTGGCATGCGCTGTTCCTCCAGTGGCGCCCAAAGGGCGAACACGGCTGCGACGGCCCGGTGTTTGAACGGTGAAACAGTAGCGGAACCGGTGGCTCCCGAGCAGGCGTTTGGGAGAGCGGTTTCCGCGCCGGGTTCCGAGTGCGGTGGAGGACCGGAACGGTTGGCCGGATCTGCCGGATGAGTCGGATCTGCCGGATGAGCCGGATGAGCCGGATGAGCCGGAGTCGGCGGGAGTGGCCGGGCCGGGGCCGGCGGGAGTGGCTGGGCCGGCCGAGCGGCCGCCGGGAGCGGGGCCGTGGCACGCCTCCCCGTCGGCGGCCTGACACGCCTCGCCGCCGCTTCCGGCCCGCCCGCCGCCGCTTCCCGCCCGCCACCTGAGACACCGCCCGGCGGGTTGGCCTCCACCCGTTCCCGCCGGTTAGGTTTCCCTCATGACCGACACGACTCGCACCACCGGCGCCGCGGCCGCCGGCCTCGCCACCCTCGCCGCCGACGGCACCGTTCTCGACACCTGGTTCCCCGCCCCCCGGCTCACCGACGAGCCCGGCCCGTCCGGCACCGAGCGCCTGTCCGCCGAGAAGGCCGTGGAACTGCTCGGCGAGGGAGCCGCCAGGGCGATCGGCCCGGACGCCCGGCGAGGCGTCGAAGTGGTCGCGGTCCGCACGGTCATCAGCTCCCTCGACGACAAGCCGATCGACACGCACGACGCCTACCTGCGCCTGCACCTGCTCTCCCACCGCCTGGTCAAGCCGCACGGCCAGAGCCTGGACGGCATCTTCGGCCTGCTCGCGAACGTCGCCTGGACCTCCCTCGGCCCGGTCGCCGTGGACGACGTCGAGAAGGTCCGGCTGAACGCCCGCGCCGAGGGCCTGCACCTGCAGGTGACGTCGATCGACAAGTTCCCGCGCATGACGGACTACGTGGCCCCGAAGGGCGTCCGCATCGCCGACGCCGACCGGGTCCGCCTGGGCGCGCACCTGGCCGAGGGCACCACGGTCATGCACGAGGGCTTCGTGAACTTCAACGCGGGCACGCTCGGCACGTCGATGGTCGAGGGCCGTATCTCCGCGGGCGTCGTGGTGGGCGACGGCTCGGACATCGGCGGCGGCGCCTCCACGATGGGCACCCTCTCCGGCGGCGGCAACGTGATCATCGCCATCGGCGAGCGCTGCCTGATCGGCGCCGAGGCCGGCGTCGGCATCGCCCTCGGCGACGAGTGCGTGGTGGAGGCCGGCCTGTACGTCACCGCGGGCACCCGCGTGACGATGCCCGACGGCCAGATCGTCAAGGCCCGCGAACTCTCCGGCGCCTCCCACATCCTGTTCCGCCGCAACTCCGTGACCGGCACGGTGGAGGCCCGTCCGAACAACGCGGTGTGGGGCGGCCTGAACGAGATCCTGCACAGCCACAACTGACATCCCGACGCCGGGCCGGGGCCCGTACCGCGGACACCCGCGGTACGGGCCCCGGTCTGTGCCGGTGGCGGGGCCGGTGACGACCGGCCGGCGTGATCGTGAAGCTCCACTCAAATCTGCTACGAGGTACGGCTGAGGAGTGCTTCGACGTCGTCGGCCCCGCGGGTACTCGCCGCACCGCACGGGTAGCCGTCGGTCCTGCGGGTACCCGGACCGTCACCACCGCGAGAGGAGGCGGAACACGTGACCGGGACCACGGAGACCCAACCCGTCCATGACGGGCACCGCACGGTCGGGGAACTCGTCGGACAGGCGAGCGAACAGCTCTCCCGGCTCGTCCGGCAGGAGATGGCACTGGCCAAGGAGGAGCTGGCCGAGAAGGGACGCCGCGCCGGCCGCGGCGGCGGTCTGCTGGGGGCCGCGGGCGCGTTCGCGTACGCCGGTCTGCTGGCACTCGCCGGTACGGGCGTCGCCGCCCTCTCGCTGGTGCTGCCGGTCTGGGCCGCGGCGCTGATCGTGACGGCGGTGCTGTTCGTGATCGCCGCCGTCCTGGGCGCGACCGGACGCAATCAGCTGCGTCAGGCCACGCCGCCCACCCCCGAGGCGGCCCTCGGCAGCGTCAAGGCGGACGTCGAGGAGATCAGGGAAAGGGCGCACCGATGACGGACAGGGCGGCCGCGGACGGTGCCGCGGAGCTGCGCAGGCAGATAGCACAGACCAGGAACCAGCTGGGCGCCACGGTCGAGGAGCTGGCGGCGAAGACGGACCTCCGCGGGCGGGCCAAGGCCCGCGCGGCCGACCTCAGGGACCGTGCCGGCGCGATGACGGTCCAGCTCCGCAGCACGGCGGCCCAGGCGGGCCACACCGTCCAGGAGAAGGCGGGCCGCGTCGGCCACACGGCCCGCGACCGGGCGAAGGACACGCGGTACGAACTCCGGAGCAAGGCCGCGAAGGCGGGCGAGGAGCTGCAGGGCACGGCGTCCCACGCGGAACGCGCCGCCCCGGCGCCGCTGCGGGCGCCGGTCCGGTTCGCCGTGCGGCACCCGGGGCCGGTGGTGATCGTGGCCGCGGCGGGCGTCGCGATCGTGGTGGCGGGGGTGCTCGGACGCCGCCGCTGCGCACGCTGACCCGGCCCCCGGCGGGCGACGGCTGCCGAGAGCCGGCCGCCGGGTGTCGACACCCGGCCGTCGAGCGTCGGCAGTTTGACGGGACATCGGACCCGGTTCCCCTTCCGGGGGCGCCGGGTCCCTCCCCGTCCGGGCCCACCTCGCCCTGCCCGCCAGGCCGACGGAACGGCCTGGCGGGGCCGGCTTGAACGGGTGTGTTCAGCCGGCCCCGAGGAGAACCGTCACGGCTTGAAGCGCAGCACCTGCGGGTCGTGGTCGCTGATCTGGTCGTTGAACTCCGCGTTGATGTGCACGCTGTCGTACGCGAAGTCGCAGCCGCGCCGGATCGACGGGCTGACCAGGATCTGGTCGAGGACCTGGCTGTTGCCCTGGTAGACGTACGAGTAACGCTCGCTCCTCGGCAGCGACTTGACCGCCGACCACAGCTCGCCGTCGCCCTCGAGGATCTTCGCGGTGCCGGAGAACTCGAAGTCGTTGATGTCGCCGAGCGCGACGACGTCCGCGTTCTTCTGGGCGTCGAGGATGTCCTTGACGAAGCCGTTGACCAGCGTCGCCTGCTGGTGGCGCTGGGTCTCCGAGCTGCGTGCCGCCGGCTGGTACTGCGAGGTCAGTCCCTGGTCGCCGCCCTTGGAGTTGAAGTGGTTGGCGATCACGAACACCGTGCGGCCGCGGAAGACGAACTCGCCGACCAGCGGCTTGCGGCTGGAGTTCCAGGCCGCGTTCGCCGGGTCGATCCGGCCCGGCGAGACGGTCAGGGCCGCCCTGCCCCGCTCCTTGGTGACGCCGGCCGCGGTGGTGGCGTCGCCGCCCGCGCGGTCGGTGAAGGAGACCCGCTCCGGGTTGAACAGGAACACCTGACGGATGTTCCCGCCCGGCTCACCGCCGTCGGTCTTGTTCACCGGGTCGATCGAGCGCCAGTCATAGCGGGGGCCGCCCGCGGCGACGATCGCGTCGATCAGTTCGGTCACCGTCAGGTCGGCGGCCACCGTGCCGTCGTCGGTCGCGCCGTTGTTGTCCTGGATCTCCTCCAGGGACACGATGTCGGGCGACTTCAGGTTGTTCACGATCGCGGAGGCGTGCGCCTCGAACGTGGTGTCGGACGGATCGAGGTTCTCGACGTTGTACGTCGCGACCGCCAGCTCGCCGTTCCTCTGCTTCCGGGTCGTCTCCCGCTCCACACCGGCGCTCTCGAGCGCGCCGATCCGGTTGGCGACGACGGTGTAACCGCCGAACTGGTTGTAGTCCAGCGGGCCCTCGGTGGCGCCGGTCAGCCTGTCGCCGACGTTCGCCGCCGGGAAGTCGGCGACCTTGCCGAGCGACTGGATCTGGAGCCGGCCGGTGTTCTGGGCGTCGTAGGAGCCGTAGACCGTGCCGCCGCGGCGGTTGCGGTTCTCCCACGGCTTCACCGTGACCCACAGCTCGGTGTACGGGTCGGTGGCGCCGACCACGCGGACGTCGAGGACCTGGACGTTCATGCCCTCGAGGGACTCGTAGAGGTCCAGGGCGTAGGTGCCGGGCCGCAGGGTGAGGGCGTTGACCGAGTTGTTCGCGGCGGGGTCGCCGGCCGGGGCGTAGGCCGCCGGCACCGACTTCGCGTCGACGACCGTCGCGGCCGGGACCGCGTTGCCCGCGGAGACCACGGTCACCGTGGGACGGACGATCTCCGTCACCGCCTGGTTGCCGGACGAGGTGCCGCCCGGGACGTACTCCGAGACCGTGCCGGAGACGCCGACCGCGTCCCCGACGGCGACCTTCGGGGCCGAGCTGGTGAAGACGAAGACGCCCTCGCTGGTGGCCGGGTCGGCGTCCGGGTTCGGATCCTGGATCCAGAAACCCTTGGAAGAACCGTAGGTGCGCACACCGGTGACGATTCCGGTCACGTCCGTGACCTGCTTGCCGGCGTACGGCGAGACGCGGGTGGTGCCCTGGATGTCGTGGATGCGCACCGAGTCCGCGTGCGCGGGCGCGGCGACGACGACCGCCGACGCGGCGGAGCAGACGGCGGCGACGGTGAGCGCGGCGAGGCGCGTGGAAGACCTGCTGGGCAAGGGGTTCCCTCCGGGGACGTTCATGAGCGCCGGGACTAGGGTGAGCCGTGGGGCGCGGATGACGCGCGTAGAAACCGGTGAACACCCGTCCCCCCAACTTCTACGCGCGTCAATCTCCAGCCTGGCCAGCCCAGTTGTCAAGGTTTCGGCCATGTACGAGACCTGACCGGTAGATGAACCGGGCGGCATGGGTCGAAACCCGTCTAGGCTGAGCGGTCGAGTGGCACCACGCGTCCGAGGAGAACAGCCGATGTCAGACAGCTCCCCCCTGCCGCCGGCGCGGCTGCACCCCGAAGCGGAGCTGGCGCGCGACGCGCTGTCCACGCCGTTGCTCTCCCGGGCCGTCCTCCTCGCCCGTTGGGCCGGACCCGACACCCGCGTCGACGCCGGCGGCGGACTCCTCGACGAGCAGCTCCCGGCCGCCGCCGAAGCCCTCGGACTCACCGGCGACGACGCCGCCGCCCACGCGAGCGAGGCCTGGCGGGTCGCCGTCGACGCCGGGCTCGTCGAGGTCGCCGACGAGGAGGCCGGCACCGTCACCGCGGGCGAGGACCTCCCCCTGCTCACCGGCGGCGCCCCGCACGACGTGCTCGCCGTCTGGCTCGCCGCACTGGAGGCCGTCCTCGCCGACGCGACCGTGCCCGACCTCGACGACCTGGCCGACGCCATGGACGAGGGCGGCGAGATCGACTTCTCCCGGCTCGACTGGGACCCCGAGGAGGAGGCCGCCTTCCTCGACGGCGTCCTCGGCAACCTCTACCTGCTCACCGTCACCGAGGACGGCCCCGGCGGCCCCGTCCCGCTGCCCGCCCTCGCCGCCTCCATGATCGTCCCCGGCGACCTGGGTGAACCCACCAACGACATGCTGGAGCAGATCTCCGACGCGATGATGCGTCTCGACGACCAGTTCCGGCTCCTGGAGCCCATCGGACTGGTCGCCTACCAGCCCGTCGACGAGGCACTGATGGGCGACCCCGAGGAGGAGCCCGCCGCCCCCGTCGACGAGACCGACGTCTCCCGCTACGGCATGGTCGGCCTCACCCCGCTCGGCCTCTACGGGCTCCGCGCGCGCCTGCTGGAGGCCGGCTTCCAGGCACCCGCCGTCGGAGACCTCGTCGACAAGGGGGCCGACGCCCTCCTCGACGGCAGCTCCGGCTACGGACCGCACGCCGCCCGCGCCGAGACCGAACAGTGGCTGGACCGGCGCGAACCCCTCGACGCCGCCCGCGAACTGCTCGCCGCCGCCCGCGGCTCGGACGAGGGCGCGCCGCTGCGCCGGCTGCGCTGCCAGCAGGCCCTGTCCCTCGTCGGCGCACAGGCCGAACCCGCCGTGCGGGAGGTCCTCGACGACCCCGAACTCGGCGGGCTCGCCCGGGTCTGGCTGAGCGAGCTGGGTGCCGCCGACGTACCGCCGCCCTCCGAGGACCTGGTCTACTGGCTCACCATCGACACCCTCGCCGCCCAACTGGCCGCCGAGGGCAACTCCGATGAACTCCAGGGGCTCGTCGAAGGGCTCGCGCAGCAGCACAGCGGCTTCTTCGCGGCGGCCTGGCGGGTCGCGCACCCGGCCACCGCCGACGTCCTGGAAGCCATGGGGCGCCTGCACCCGGACAAGCGGATCGCCAAGGAGGCCCGCAAGGCCGCGTTCAAGGCGCGCTCGCAGCAGGGCGGGTGACCGGGAGCCGGCGCGGGTGACCGGGGGGCCGGCGCGGGTGAGCGGGGGCCGGGTGCGGCCCCTCGCGCGCCCCGGCTCCGTGCCGCGGACGCGGGTGCGCAGTTTTCCCTGAGCCCGACCGGGCGCCGCTCCGTGTTCGGCCGGTGTTCAGGGGCGCGGGGGACGGTTGCGCGGACCGAGGTCCGCCACCCCCCACGGCACACCAGCGTCTCAGGAGACACCATGTCGCTCACCCGCAGGGACTTCGCCAGGAAAACCGCGGCAACCGGTGCCGGTGTCGCGTTGGCGGGCAGCGTCGACGTGCTCGCCAGCGCACCGAACGCCCTCGCGGCCACGGAGACCGCGAACGTGGACACCACGGACGCGGACACCACGGGCGCGGGACACAAGCCGGCGGCGCACCACGGCGGAGTCGGCTACGGACCGCTGCTCCCCGACCCCGACGGCATCCTCGCCCTGCCCGCCGGCTTCGACTACCGGATCATCACCTACAGCGGGAGGACCGAGCTGGAGTCGGGCGAGCCCACCCCCTCCAACCACGACGGCACGGCCACCTTCGACGGCCCGCGCGGCACCACCCTCCTCGTCAACAACCACGAGCTGAAGGGCCCGCGCGCCAACTGGAAGTACCCCGTACCGCTCACCGAGGGCCTCGTCTACGACCCGGCCGCCTCGGGCGGCTGCACGGTCGTCGAGGTCCGCCCCGGCGGCCAGGTCGCCGAGTGGGTGGGCATCGCCGGCACCTCCACCAACTGCGCGGGCGGCAGCACCCCGTGGGGCACCTGGCTGACCTGCGAGGAGAACTCCGACCGGGCCGGCACCAACGGCATGACCAAGGACCACGGCTACGTCTTCGAGGTCGACCCCCGCGACCGGCGCGCCAACCGGGACCCCAAGCCCTTGAAGTTCTTCGGCCGCTACGACCACGAGGCCGTCGTCATCGACCCCAGGCGCGGCCACGCCTACCTCACCGAGGACGCCGCCGACCCCAACGGCCTGTTCTTCCGCTGGACCCCGCCGCCCGGCTTCGAGCACGGCCGCGGCAAGTTCCGCACCCTCGCCGACGACGCCGGCGTCCTTCAGGCCCCCAGGTGCTTCGACTCCGGCGGCCAGTTCGTCGACGACCTCTCCCGCGCCACCAGGACCGGCACGGTGTACGGCGTCGACTGGGTGGACGTACCCGACCGCGACGCGCGGACCACCGCCGTGCGCAAGCAGTTCGGCGCCGGCGGGATCACCCGCGCCCGCAAGCTGGAGGGCATGTGGTGGGGCGACGGCGGCGCCTACCTCGTCTCCTCGTACGCCCGCGCCGAGAGCCCTGTCCAGCACGACGGCCAGGTCTGGTTCTACGACCCCAGGCGCCGCACCCTCACCCTGAAGGTCCTCCTCGGCGTCAACCCCGACCCGTCGGCCGACGGCGCCTTCGACGGCCCCGACAACATCACCGTCTCCCCGTACGGCGGCCTGGTGATCGCCGAGGACGGCGAGGGCGTCTCCCACCTGTTCGGCGCCACCGACAGCGGCCGCACCTACCCGATCGCCCGCAACGACCTGAACATCGGCACCGAAGAGGCCCCCGAGTACAGCGAGTTCACCGGCGTCACCTTCTCGCCCGACGGACGGACCCTGTTCGCCAACATCCAGCAGCCGGGCATCATGGTGGCGATCACGGGGCCCTGGAAGCGGCAGAAGCGCGGCTGATCGAAACAGGCTCGCACCCCGCGTGCCCCGCCTCCCGCAGGGAGAGCACGACGACGCACCTCCCGGTGCGAAGGCGGCGGCTGCTTCTCCTCCACGGAATCCGGGCCGCAGCCGGTCGGATCTCGGGAGGCGCGGCACGCGGTGGGTGCCCGGTGCCTGGTGCCTGGTGCCCGGTGCGCGGGCAACGGTTACTTCATTTCAGCACCCGTGCCGCGCAGGCGCGGCCCGCCCCGGCCGTGCGCACGACGGGCCGGAACCCGCGCACCCACCAGGGCGGCCGGGGCCAGGGGCGGGACGCACGCTCCGAACCGTTCCTGCTCGCGGTGTCCCACTTCGTGACGCGGAAGACCTTCTGCGAGACGGGTGCCGACCGCGACGACCGGTGCGCGGGCCTTCTCCTGAAGACCACTGGCATCTAACATGTCAGTTCATGGAGCCTCTACGACCGGTGCCCCGCACCCTGCTCAGGGAGCGGGCGTACGCAGCGATCCGCGACGCCATCGTGACCGGGGGGATCGAGCCCGGCGCGGTGGTGCGTGACGCCGACCTCGCGGAGCGGCTCGGGCTGTCCAGGGCGCCCGTCCGGGAGGCGTTCGCGCGGCTCGTGGACGAAGGGCTGCTGGAGAGCAAGCCGCAGAGCTACACGCGGGTGACTCCGGTCGTCGCCGGTGACGTGCGGGACGCGGCGGCCGTGGTCGGCGCGATGCACGAGCTGGTCACACGCGTGGCGGTGCCCCGGCTGTTCGCGGCGGACGTCGAGGCGATGCGCGCCGCCAACGAGCGGTTCGGCGCCGCCGTGGACGCCGGTGACGTCGAGGGCGCCCTGCGCGCCGACGACGAACTGCACGACGTCCTGGTGCGGGTGAGCGGCAACCGCGCGGCCGCCGCCACCGTCGCCCGCTACACCCCCCTCATCCGGCGGCTGGAGCGACGGCGCTTCGGCGAGGGCGGCGCCTGCCGCTCGGCCGGGCTGCACGACCGGTTGATCGCCGCCTGCGCGACCGCCGACGTGGACGAGGCGGTCCGCGTCACGGCCGAGATCTGGCGCACCCTCGCGGATCTCGACGACACCGACGGCACCGACGACTGACCGTCCTGCCGGATCTGCCCCAGGAGGCGACATGTCCCTGTCCTCGTACGAGCGTTACCCCCTGCTCTTCGGTCCGTCGCCCGTGCACCCGCTGCACCGGCTGACGGAACACCTCGGCGGCGCCGCCGTGTGGGCCAAGCGGGAGGACTGCAACTCCGGGGTCGCGTACGGCGGCAACAAGACGCGCAAGCTGGAGTACCTGATCGCCGACGCCCTCGCGCAGGGCTGCGACACCCTGGTGTCGATCGGCGGGGTGCAGTCCAACCACACCCGGCAGGTGGCGGCCTGCGCGGCCCGCGCCGGACTCAAGTGCGTGCTGGTGCAGGAGAGCTGGGTGGAGTGGCCCGACCCGGTGTACGACAAGGTCGGCAACATCCTGATCAGCCGGCTCGCGGGAGCCGACGTCCGGCTGGTGCGGGCCGGGTTCGGGATCGGCGTCAAGGAGAGCTGGGAGCTGGCGCTCCGGGAGGTCGAGGAGTCCGGCGGCAAGCCGTACGCCATCCCCGCCGGTGCCTCCGACCATCCGCTCGGCGGGCTGGGTTTCGCCGGATGGGCGTACGAGGTGGCGGAGCAGGAGCGGGACCTGGGCGTCTTCTTCGACACCGTGATCGTGTGCTCGGTGACCGGGTCGACGCAGGCCGGTATGGTCGCCGGGTTCGCGGCGCTGGAGGAGGCGGGCGGCCGGCCCCGGCGCGTCCTCGGTGTCGACGCCTCGGCCAGGCCCGCCGAGACCCGGACGCAGATCGCCCGCATCGCCCGCCGCACCGGAGAACTCATCGGAGTGCGAAGGGAGTTGACCGAGACGGACGTCGAGCTGGACGAGCGCTACCACGCCGGGGTCTACGGCGTCCCCGACGAGGTCACCCTGGAGGCGATGCGGCTCGCCGCGCGCACCGAGGGAATGGTCACCGACCCCGTCTACGAGGGGAAGTCGATGGCCGGACTCGTCGACCTGGTCGCGCGCGGCGAGATCGGCCGCGACTCCACCGTGCTCTACGCCCACCTGGGCGGCCAGCCGGCGCTCAACGCGTACAGCGCGCTGTTCTGAGCGCGGACGGCGGCACTTCGGTCCTCGCTAAAATCGGAGGGAGCCCCCGGCTTGCGAGGAGTGACTGGATGACGCAGGTCAAGCCCATGCGCGCGGACGCCCGCCGCAACTACGAGCGGTTGCTGACGGCCGCGGCGGAGGCCTTCGCCGAGCACGGGGAGGGCGCGTCCCTCGACGACATCGCCAAGCGGGCGGGGGTCGGCTCCGGCACGCTGTACCGGCACTTCCCCACGCGTCAGGCGCTGCTGGAGGCGGCGTACGTCGACCGGATCGAGGCGTTCGCGGTGCGCGCGGACGAACTCGCCGCGCGCCTGCCGCCGGGCGAGGCGCTGGTGGAGTGGCTGAACGAGGTGTGCGTCGGCACGATCCAGGTGCGCGGCATGAAGGCGCTGCTCGGGTCGGCCGTCACCGACGCCGGCAGCGCCGCGGCCACCGCCTGCGGTACGACTGTGCAGGGGGCGGCGGCCCGGCTGGTGGAGGCGGCGCAGCGGGAGGGGACGCTGCGGGCGGACGTCGAGCCCGTGGAGGTGCTGCGGCTGGCGCACGGTGTGGCGACGGCGGCGGAGCTGGCGAACGGGGGCGCGAGCGGCATCCGCCGGTACGTGTCGCTGCTGACGGAGGGCCTGGGCCCCGCGCGGTGAGCGGGGCGTGGCGGGGCGTCGGCGACGGGCGCCCCCGCCGAGGGGGCGCCCGCGTGCGTCGCCGGGGGCCGGCCGGCCCGGAGGTCAGAGCGCCTGCGCCGCCGGCTTCACCATGTTCCGCACCGTGCGGGCCTTGACGAACTCGCCCATGGCCGTCATCTCCCACTCGCCGGTGAACTGGCGGATCAGCTTGGCCATCATCACGCCCGTCTGCGGCTCGGCACCGGTCAGGTCGAAGCGGACCAGTTCCTCGCCGGTGGCGGCGTCCAGGAGACGGCAGTAGGCCTTGGCGACCTCGGTGAACTTCTGCCCGGAGAAGGAGTTCACGGTGAAGACCAGGCCGGTGACCTCCTGCGGGAGCCGGCCCAGGTCGACGACGATCACCTCGTCGTCGCCGCCGCCCTCACCGGTGAGGTTGTCGCCCGAGTGCTTGATCGCGCCGCCCACGATGGACAGCTTGCCGAAGTAGCAGCTGTCGATGTGGTTGCGCTGCGGGCCGTAGGCGATCACCGAGGCGTCCAGGTCGATGTCCTTGCCGCGGTACGCCGGCTCCCAGCCGAGGCCCATCTTGACCTGCGAGAGCAGCGGGCTGCCGCCCTTGACCAGGGACACCGTCTGGTTCTTCTGGAGGCTGACGCGGCCCTTGTCCAGGTTGATCTTCCCGGCGCCGGGGGCGGGCGGGGCCGGGGGAGCGGGCGGGGCGGCCATCGGCGGGGCGGACGGGGTGACCGGGGGCTGCATCGTGGGCACGGGCGGGGCGACCGGCTGGGCCGGGGCGGCCGGTGCGGCCTGGGCGGGCTCCTCCACGGTGACGCCGAAGTCGGTGGCGATGCCGGCCAGGCCGTTGGCGTACCCCTGGCCGACGGCGCGGGCCTTCCAGGCGCCGTTGCGCAGGTAGATCTCCACGACCACCAGCGCCGTCTCGGCGCCCAGCCGCGGGGGGGTGAAGGTGGCCAGGACGCTGTTGTCGTCCGCGCCGCGGACGGTGGCCGTCGGCTCGATGCCCTGGAAGGTCTGGCCCGCCGCGTCCGGGCTCGCGGTGACGACGATCTTCTCGATGCCCGGGGGCAGCGCGGAGGTGTCGACGATGATCGCGTCGGGGGCCGCGCCGCCGCCGGAGCGGTAGGTCACCCCGGGGCCGGTCGGCTGGTTGTAGAAGATGAAGTCGTCGTCGGAGCGCACCTTGCCGTCGGCGGTGAGCAGCAGGCCCGAAACGTCGAGACGCACGGGGGCGGCGACGTCCACCGCCACGCGGGTGACGGGGAGAGGGATGTTCGAGCCGGGGGTCATAGCTGTCATGCCTGGATGAACGAGCGAGGGTGTTTTACCGTTCCCTTACCTGTGGTCCGATCGGGGCCGGTGGGCCCGCGGGGGCCTCGCCCCGCCGCCCCGTCCCGCCCCGTACCCGAGGAGGGTGAGTGCCCCGGGCACGGGACGGGGCGGGACGGCGGGGCGAGGGCCCTACGGGACGACCACGATCTTCCTGCCCACGCCCGCGGCGAACTGGTCCAGGGCCTGGGGGTACTGGTCCAGCGGAAGCCGGTCGCTGATGAAGACGTCCGGGTCCAGGACGCCACCGGCGAAGAGCTCCGCCGCCCGCTCGTAGCTGTGCAGGACGGCCATCGAACCCGTGATGGTGATCTCCTGGTTGTAGATCCGGTACGGGTCGATCGTCACCCGCGTCGCGTAGTCGGCGACCCCGAACTGCAGAAACGTACCGGCCTTGGAGACCCGCTCCAGCCCGTCCTGGATCGCCGCCGCGTTGCCCGTCGCGTCGATGACGAGGTCCCACCCCTGGGGCCGGTCCAGCTCGTCCGGGGTCGCCGCCGCCGCGGAGACCCCCAGCCGCCGCGCCGTCTCCAGCCGCGCCGGGTTCAGGTCCACCATGTCCACGCTCGCCGCCCCGGTCCGTTTGGCCAGCTCCAGCATCATCAGGCCCATGGTCCCGGAGCCGTAGACGAGGACGTGGGCACCCAGGCGGGACTGGAGCACGTCGTAGCCGCGCACCGCGCAGGAGAGGGGCTCGATCAGCGCCGCGTCCTCGGTGCGGACGTGTTCGGGCAGCTTCACGCAGTTCGCCACCGGCGCCACCGCGTACTGGGCCGCGCCGCCGGCCGTCGTCACGCCGATCGCCGCCCAGCGCTCGCAGAGGTTGTTGTGGCCGGTGCGGCAGTAGCGGCACTCGTGGCAGTACAGCGACGGGTCGACGGCCACCCGGTCGCCCACCGTCACCTCGGTGACCTGGGCGCCGGTCCCCACCACCGTGCCGGCGAACTCGTGGCCCGGCACGATCGGCAGCTTGGGCGCGAACTCGCCCTGGAGGATGTGCAGATCGGTGCCGCACAGTCCGCAGGCGGCGACCTCGACGACGACGTCACGGGGACCGGGGGTCGGGTCCGGGACCTCGGTGACGACGGCGCGGCCGATGGACTCGATGACGGCGGCCTTCATTTCACGGCTCCCAACGACAGGCCCTGGACCAGCTTGTCCTGGGCGGCGAACCCCGCGGCGAGCACCGGCAGGGAGATGACGAGCGACGCGGCGCACACCTTCGCCAGGAACAGGCCCTGGCTGGTGATGAAGCCGGTCAGGAAGACCGGGGCGGTCTCGGCGACGACGCCCGTGAGGACCCGGGCGAACAGCAGCTCGTTCCAGCTGAAGATGAAGCAGATGAGGGCCGTGGCGGCGATGCCGGGCAGGGCGATCGGGCCCACCACCCGCGTGAGGACGGTGGGCAGGCGGGCCCCGTCCACCCGTGCCGCCTCGATGACCGCCACCGGGACCTCGGCGAGGAACGACTGCATCATCCACACCGCGATCGGCAGGTTCATGCAGGTGTAGAGCACGACCAGCAGCCAGATGTTGTCGAGCAGGCCGGTGTCCCTGGCGAAGAGGTAGATCGGCAGCAGGCCCGCGACGGCCGGCAGCATCTTCGTCGACAGGAAGAAGAACAGCACGTCCGTCCACTTGCGCACCGGGCGGATCGAGAGCGCGTAGGCCGCCGGGACGGCCAGCAGCAGCACCAGCAGGGTGGACGTCACCGAGGCCACCGCCGAGTTGGTCAGCGCGGGCCAGGGGCTGGCTCCGCCGTCCGTGCCGAAGAACTCGCGGTAGCCGTCCAGGGTGAGCGGCGCGGTGAAGGAGGGCGGGTTGGTCGCCGCGTCCTCCTCGGAGTGGAAGGAGGTCAGCGCCATCCACGCGATGGGCAGGAAGAAGACGATCCCGGCCAGCCAGGCCAGCAGGCCGAGTCCGGCGCCCTTGCGGCGGGCCCGTACGGTCGGTGCGTTCATGCGCGCGACACCTCCTCGCGGAACAGGGACGACACCACGCGCAGCGCGAAGGTGGCGATGACGATCGAGCCGATGACCACCAGGACGCCCGCGGCCGACGCGAGGCCGTTCTCGTGGGCCTGGTAGAAGCTCTGGTAGACGGTGTAGGGCAGGTTGGCGGTGCCCAGGCCGCCGGACGTGATCGTGAAGACCGCGTCGAAGTTCTGCACGATGTAGATCGAGCCCAGCAGGGCGCCCAGCTCCAGGTACCGGCGCAGGTGCGGGAGCGTCAGGTGCCGGAAGATCTGCCAGTCGCTCGCGCCGTCCACCCGCGCGGCCTCCATCTGCTGTTGGTCCCGGCTCTGCAGCCCGGCCAGCAGGATCAGCATCATGAACGGCGTCCACTGCCAGACCAGCGAGGCCTCCACCGCGAGCAGCGGGGTGTCGGAGATCCAGTCGGGCTGCGGGCCGCCGACGTAGTGCAACAGGCCGTTCAGCAGGCCGTACTCGGGGTTGTAGAGGACGTGCTTCCACAGCAGGGCCGCCGCCACCGGGACCACCAGGAAGGGGGCGATGAGCAGGGTGCGGACCACGCCCCGGCCGCGGAACCTGCGGTCCAGGAGCAGGGCGAGGCCCAGGCCCAGGACGAGACTGGTCAGCACCACCGAGGCCGTCAGCAGGACCGTCGTCCACACCGAGTGGCGCAGGTCGGAGTCGGTCAGCACCTGCTGGTAGTTGTCGAGGCCGGTGAAGCTGCGGGCGTCGGGGTAGAGGGCGTTCCAGTCGTAGAACGAGATCACCAGCGTGGCCACGAACGGGAGCTGGGTCACGACGATCATGAAGATCAGGGCGGGCAGCAGCGGGGCGCGGGTGGCCCAGGCGCGCAGCCGGGCGGAGGGCCTGCGCCCGGTCGGTACCGGGGCGGTGGCCACGGGGGCCGTCGTGGTGGCGGTCATCGGCCCTCGTACTCCTCGGAGATGCGCTCGGCGAGCTTCTGGGACTTCCTCAGGGCCGACTCGACGGACTGGCGTCCGGCGATGGCCGCGCTGATCTCCTGGGAGACCTTGGTGCCGAGGTCGGTGAACTCGGGGATGCCGACGAACTGGATGCCGGGAGCGGGCCGCGGCTGCACGCCGGGGTCCTTCGGCCGGGCCCCCTCGATGGCGGCCTTCGTCATGTCCTGGAAGGCGGACGCCTCGGCCCGGTAGGCCGCGTCGGCGTACGTCGAGGCGCGCTTGCCGGCGGGCACGTTCGACCAGCCGATCCGCTCGCCGACCAGCTGCTCGTACTCCTTGCCGGAGGCCCAGGAGACGAACCGCCAGGCCTTGTCGGTGTTGCGGGAGGCCTTCTGGATGCCCCAGGCCCAGGTGTAGAGCCAGCCGGAGGTCTCCGTCTTCTCGACGGGGGCGGGGGCGTAGCCCATCTTGCCCTTGACCGGGGAGTCCGCCGCCTCCAGGGAACCGGCGGCGGAGGTGGCGTCGTACCACATGGCGACCTTGCCCTGGGTCATGTTGTTGAGGCACTCGGCGAAGCCGGACTGGGCGGCGCCGGACTCGCCGTGCTCGCGGACGAGGTCGACGTAGAACTTCGTCGCCTTCTCGAACTCGGGCGAGTCCAGGCGCGCCCTCCAGTCCTCGTCGAACCAGGTCCCGCCGAAGGTGTTCACGACGGTGGTCAGGGGTGCCATCACCTCGCCCCAGCCGGGCAGTCCGCGCAGGCAGATGCCCTTCATGCCGGGCTCGGCCCCGTCGGTCTTCGCGGCCAGCTCGGCCACCTGGGTCCAGGTGGGGTGCTCGGGCATCGTCAGACCGGCCTTCGCGAAGACGTCCTTGCGGTACATCAGGAAGGACGACTCGCCGTAGAACGGCTGGCCGTAGAGCTTGCCGTCGTCGGCGGTGAGCGACTCGCGCATCGGGGCGAGGACGTCCTGCTCGTCGTAGGACGGGTCCCGGGCGACGTAGGAGTCCATCTCGTGCAGCCAGCCGTTGCGGGCGTAGATCGGTATCTCGTAGTTGGACAGGGTGGCCACGTCGTACTGGCCCGCCTGGTTGGCGAAGTCCTGGCTGATCTTGTCGCGGACGTCGTTCTCCGGCAGGACGGTGAAGTTCACCTTGATGCCGGTGTCCTTGGTGAAGTGGGCGGCGGTCAGTTTCTGCAGCTCGGTCATCTGGGGGTTGTTGACCATGAGGACGTTGAGGGAATCGCCGCCCGATCCGGCCCCGCCGGCTCCGGTCCAGCAGCCGGAGAGCAGGGGGGCGAGCAGCGTCCCTGCGGCGGCCAGGGCGAGCGTGGCTCGCGGTGGCCGCCGTCGGCTCGGGGTTCGCATGGATCACTCCTCGACGTATGGGGCGTATGAGGTTTATGGGACGTGTGGGATGTGTGGGGCTTGTGGTGCGTATGGGGCGTACGGAGGGGCAGAAGGGCGCGAAGGGGTGGGGGAGTGCCCCTCGGCGGGGGAGAGGGCGGGTTCTCCGGACGCGCGTCCGGCCGGGGTGTGCCGGCTCCTCAGACGCGGACGACCTGGGGGCCCAGCAGGGAGTAGCGGTGGGCCTCGGGGGCCGGCAGCAGCGTGCTCGTCACGATCGCCTCCAGCGAGCCGACCTCGGCGAACCGGCAGAAGCTGACCGCGCCGAACTTGGTGTGCACGCCGACGAACACCGTGCGGCGGGCGGCTCGTACCGCCTGCGCCTTGACCTCCCCGACGGCCGGGTCGGGGGTGGTCAGGCCGTGCTCGCGGGAGATGCCGTTGGCGCCGATGTAGGCGAGGTCGACGACGAAGCCCGCGAGCATCTTCGTCGTCCAGTGGTCCACCGTCGCCAGGGTGCCGGCCCGGACCCGGCCGCCCAGCAGCAGGACGGACACGTTGCCGGTCCCGGCGAGGGCGCCCGCGACCGGCAGGGAGGCGGTGACCACGGTCAGCGGCCGGTCCCGGGGCAGCGCCTCCGCGATGAGCTGCGGGGTGAAGCCCTCGTCGACGAACACCGTCTCGGCGTCCCCGAGGAGTCCGGCCGCCGCGGTGGCGATCCGGCGCTTCTCGGGCACGTGACTGGTGGCGCGGAAGGCGAGGGTCGTCTCGAAACCGGCGCTCTCCACGGGATACGCGCCGCCGTGCGTGCGCCGCACCAGGCCGTGGTCCTCCAGGGCGCGCAGGTCCCGCCGTACGGTCTCCTTGGCCACGCCCAGTTCGGTGGCGAGCGCGGCGACGTCGACCGAGCCGGTGGCGCGCGCGGCCCGCACGATCTCCCGCTGGCGCTCCTCCGCCGTCCTCGGGGTCACTGCCGTCACCTCGTTCTTCCGCCCGTTTCTGCCCGTTCGGGCCCGGTGGGGCCCATGGGGGAAGTTCTACAACGGGGCGGGGGCGGTTACCAGGCCTGTCGCGGGCCCGATGCGGCCCGTCTGTGCCCGTTCTCCGCGGCCGGTGCCCGCCGCGGACCTGCGCGGCCGTGGCGGCGGGCGGCGGTTCGGGCAGCGCGGACGCCCGAACGCGGCGGCGGGCGGGCCCGTTCGGTGCCCGCCCGCCGCCGTACCGCTCCCGTGGGGGCGTCAGTACGGCCAGATCGGCGGGTCGTTGACGAAGTGGCCGCCGAGGTGGGCGTGCGCGATGTTCCCGGGGTCCAGCTCGCCCTGCTCGGCGATCAGCTTCTCGGCCCACGGCTCGGAGTCGTCCTGCGGCTCGTAGCCGAGCGCCCGCGCGCTGCTCAGGTCCCACCACAGCCGGGTGTTGGCGGAGGAGCCGTGGACCACGGTGTGTCCGACGTCCCCGGCGGTCAGGGCGGCGTGGAACAGCCGGGCACCGTCGGCCGGGCTCATCCACACCGACAGCATCCGGACGCTGGTCGGCTCCGGGAAGCAGGAGCCGATGCGCACCGAGACGGTCTCCAGCCCGTGCTTGTCCCAGTAGAACTGGGCGAGGTCCTCGCCGAAGGCCTTGGACAGGCCGTAGAAGGTGTCCGGGCGGTGCGGGGTCTCGACGGGGATGAGGGGGTCGTCGCCCCGGGGGCGGGGGGTGAAGCCCACCGCGTGGTTGGAGGAGGCGAAGACGACGCGCCGCACGCCCTCCTCGCGGGCTGCCTCGTACAGGTGGTAGGTGCCGACGATGTTGGCGTCGAGGATCCTGTCGAAGGGGGCTTCCAGGGAGATGCCCGCCAGGTGGATGATCGCGTCGACGCCCCGCACGGCCTCCCGTACGGCGTCCCGGTCGGCGAGGTCGGCGACCAGTGCCTCCGGCTCGCCCTCGATCGGGCGCAGGTCCATCAGGCGCAGCTCGTAGCCGTACGCGGGGAGCAGTTCCCGCATCAGGGTGCCGAGGCCTCCGGCGGCGCCGGTGAGCAGGACGGTGCGCGGAGCGGGCATCCTCGGGTCTCCTTGGGTCGGCGGGTGCGGCAGACGACGGGCCCGGCGGCCGTATGCGTGTACGTCATTCACATGCATGGACACGCTAAGGATTTCCCGCCCGTCGCGTCAAGTGTCTCGTGGAGTCGGAGAATCGGTTCCCGTCTGGTGGTTTGTGCGCTTGACCGGGCGTCGGGGGCCTTCATAGGGTGAGTCCGTTCATAGATGTGGACATTAGTCAGAAGAATGCACGCGTCGTCCTAGGGAGAGCCCGTGACGCCAGCCCCGCTCGCCGCACGTCTGCGCGTCCCCAGCGGACCACTGTTCTTCCCCGTCACCGCCTACGGCCCCGACGGCTCCCTCGACCTCGACACCTACCGCGCGCACGTCCGCCGCGGCATCGAGGCCGGGGCGGCGGCCGTCTTCGCCTGCTGCGGCACCGGCGAGTTCCACGCGCTCACCCCCGAGGAGTTCGAGACGTGCGTGCGCGCGGCCGTGGACGAGACGGCCGGACGCGTGCCCGTCGTCGCCGGCGCCGGCTACGGGACCGCGCTCGCGGTGCACTACGCGCGCCTGGCCCGGGCCGCCGGCGCGGACGGGCTGCTCGCGATGCCGCCGTACCTCGTGGTCGCCGGGCAGGAGGGACTGCTGCGGCACTACCGGGAAGTGGCCGCCGCGACCCCGCTCCCGGTGATCGTCTACCAGCGCGACAACGCCGTCCTCACCCCCGAGACGGTCGTCGCACTGGCCCGCACGGACGGGATCATCGGGCTCAAGGACGGGCTCGGCGACCTCGACCTCATGCAGCGCATCGTCAGCGCCGTCCGCACCGACGACCCCGGCGACTTCCTCTACTTCAACGGCCTGCCGACCGCCGAGCAGACCCAGCTCGCCTACGCCGCCATCGGCGTCACCCTCTACTCGTCCGCCGTGTTCTGCTTCGCCCCCGAGATCGCCCTCGCCTTCCACCGGGCGCTCGCCACCGGCGACGAGAGCACCGCGCACCGCCTCCTCGACGGCTTCTACCGCCCCTTCGTCGAACTGCGCGCCCGGGGCCGCGGCTACGCGGTCTCCCTCGTCAAGGCCGGCGTACGGCTGCGCGGCCTCGACGTGGGCGAGGTGCGGCCCCCGCTGCACGAGCCCGGCGAGGACCACGTCAAACTGCTCGCGCAGCTGATCGACCGCGGGTACGCGCTGCTGGAGGAGGGCAAGTGAAGGCGTCGGCGTTCGTCTATCCCTGGGACGTCAACGGCGACCCGGCGGCGCCGGGCCGGATCGCCGCACTCGGCGTCCGGCAGGTCACCCTGGCCGCCGCCTACCACTCCACCCGCGCCCTCACCCCCCGCCACCCCCGCCACCGCGTCGTCACCGCCGAACACGCGGCCGTGCTGTATCCGGCCGGCGGCCGCTGGCAGGGCCGCGCGCTGCGACCCCACCCGGCCGGGGACTGGGCGCCCGGCGACGCGTACGGCGAGGCCGCCGCCGCGCTCGCACGGGCCGGCCTGGAGGTGCACAGCTGGGTCGTCCTCGCCCACAACTCCCGGCTGGGCGCCGAGCATCCGGCGACCTCCGTCGTCAACGCGTACGGCGACCGGTACCCGTGGGCCCCGTGCATCGCGCAGCCCGCCACGCGCGCGTACCTCGTCGACCTGGCCGCCGAGGCCGCCGTACGGCCCGGCGCGGCCGGCACCGAACTGGAGTCCCTCGGCTGGTACGGCCTCCAGCACCTGCACGCCCACGACAAGACCGGCGGGGTCGGGCTCGGCGAGGCCGGACAGTACCTGATGTCGCTCTGCTTCTGCCCCGCCTGCCGGGCCGGCTACGACGGCCTGGGCACGGACCCCGACGAACTGGCGGCGGCCGTGCGGACCGCGCTGGAACCGGTGTGGCAGGGACTGCCGGACGACGGGGGAGGCTGGGCAGGCGTGGAGAAGCTGCTCGGCGCGGAGCCGGCGGCGGCCACGCGCGCGTGGCGGGACGCGACCGCCCGCTCGCTCCAGGAGGAGGCCGTCGCGGCCGTCCGCGCGGCGGCGCCCGAGGGCTTCCAGGTCCTCCTGCACGCCGACCCGGTGTCCTACCACGTGGGCGCCAACCCCGGCGTCGATCCCGCGCACATCCTGTCGGTCGCCGACGGCGTGGTCGTGCCCTGCACGGGCGGGCCCGCACTTCTGAGCCCGTTCGCGCAGCAGCGCCGCGAGAAAGCCGTGATCGCCGCCAACCTCACCGTCGTCTCCGGCATGGGCGGCAGCCCCGGCACGCTCGCCGCGGACGCGGCACACGCGCGTGAGCTGGGGGCCACGGAGCTCCGGCTGTACCACGCGGGACTGGCCTCCGACGCCGACCTGGAGGCGGTCCGCGAGGGACTCGGCGCGCTCTGAGCCGGCACGGTGGCAAGGGTGCGGGGCCGGCAGCGGCACGGGACACGGGGCACGTGCCGCGGAGTGGCGGAGCGACCCGTCATCCGGTGATCACCGGGTGGTCCCCGGGCGGCGTACGGATTCCGGCCGGGCCGTTGCGGGCCACGGCGAAGAGACGGTCCGCCCCGCGACGACTTCGGGCCGCTCCGCCGCATCCCGGGCCGGGGCGGCCCTGTTCCGGCTGCCTGGTGCGGGGCGGGGTGCCGAGGTGTGGGTGGACGCCGGGCCGGGGACGTTCGCCGAGTTGCAGAAGCACACGTATCCACGGCGGCTCACCGCGATCTGGATCTCGCATCTGCACGCCGATCACAGCGCGGATCTCCTCGCCGCCGTCCACGCCTTAGCGTTCGGCGGCATGACGCCGCCGGCCCCGGTGCCGGTGTACGCGCCGCGCGACTGCGCCCGTCGCGTGGCGGGCTTCCTCGGCCGGCCGGACGTGCGGTTCCTGGACGGAATCCTCGACTTCAGGCCGCTGCATGACGGTCACACCGCCCGGCACCGGAACCTTCGCCCCACCTCCCGCGCGGTGCTCCACGACACCGAGGCGTACGGGCTGCGCGCCGAGTGCCAGGGCGGCGTGCTCGCCTGCTCGGGAGACAGCGGACCGTGCGACGCGCTCACCGGACTCGCGACGGGCGCCGACCTGTTCCTGTGCGAGGCCGACATCGACGCGCATCGCGAAGGCGAACAGCGGGTGCACCTCACTCCGGAGGACGCGGGGGCCTGTGCGAAGGGCGCGCGGGAACCGCTCGTCACCCACGTGGGACCCACCCTCACCCGTGAGGCCGCGGCCGGCCGCGCCGCGCTGGTCTTCGGCGGGCGGACCGCCGCCGCGCGCGAGGGTGACACCTTCTCCCTCTGACGGGCGAGCCGACGGGCGAGAAGAAGCAACCTCGAATTCCTCTGTCAGAAGCATTGACGAAACACAGGGCCCCTCCTACCTTCAACCCATCGTACTTCGTACGTCATATATGAGACGCGATACGCGAGATCAGATACGCGACACCGAGAGGCGCGCATGACCTCTGTGCCCACGCCGATCCCCTCCCGCACGCAGTACGTGCTGGAGGAGATCAAACGCCGCATCCTCACCGGGCGGCTGACGCCAGGTCAGGCGCTGGTCGAGACCGAACTGGCCGCGCAGTTCGGGGTCTCCAAGACCCCGGTGCGCGAGGCGCTCAAGACCCTGGCCGGCACCGGACTGGTCGTCATGAGCCAGTACAAGGGCGTCACGGTGCGCATGGTGGACGCGGACATGGCGCGCGAGGTCTACGACGTGCGACTGCTCCTCGAACCCGAGGCGCTGAAGCGGGCCGTGAAGCGCGGCGCCTCCCTGGACGCCGCCCGCGCGGCACTCGCCATGGCCGACGGGGCGACCGACACCGCCGAACGCTCCCTGGCCAACCGGGAGTTCCACCGCGCCCTGTACCTGCCGTGCGGCAACCCGCTGCTCGGCCGGATGCTCGACGAGGTCCGCGACCAGGCCGCCCTGGTCTCGGCCGTCGCCTGGGCCGCCTCCCCCTCCTGGGAGCGGGAGGCGGGTGAGCACCGCGAGATATTGCGGCTCGCCCTGGACGGCGACGCCGACGGCGCGGCCCGCGCCCTGCACGCCCACATCGCGTCGTTCGTTCGCAGGGCGTTCCCCGACGCCCAGGCAGAGGAAGGTCAGGAATGAGCAGCGTGGCGTTCGAGACCCAACGTGCGGCCCTGGCCGACATCGTGGCCATCCCGGTGACCCCCTTCGCCGAGGACGGCTCCGTCGACCAGGACGTCCACCGGGCCCTGCTGCGCCGTCTGCTCGACGGCGGGATCAGGACCCTCACCCCCAACGGCAACACCGGCGAGTTCTACGCCCTCACCCCCGAGGAACGTCGTCTCGTCACGGAGCTGACCATCGACGAGGCCGGGGACCGCGGGGTGATCCTGGTCGGCGTCGGACACGACGTGCCCACCGCCGTCGCCTCCGCCCGTCACGCCCGTGCACTCGGCGCGGGCATGGTGATGGTCCACCAGCCCGTGCACCCCTACGTCTCGCAGAGCGGCTGGGTCGACTACCACCGTGCCATCGCCGAGTCGGTGCCCGAGCTGGGCGTCGTCCCCTACATCCGCAACGCGCAGCTCGCCGGCGCCCGCCTCGCCGAACTCGCCGACGCCTGCCCGAACGTGATCGGCGTGAAGTACGCCGTCCCGGACGCCTCCCGGTTCGCCGCGTTCGCCCGGGACGCGGGTCTCGAGCGGTTCGTCTGGGTGGCCGGCCTCGCCGAGCCGTACGCCCCGTCCTACTTCTCCGCCGGCGCCACCGGTTTCACCTCGGGACTGGTGAACGTCGCCCCGGCCGTCTCGCTGAACATGATCGAGGCGCTGCGCTCCGGCGACTACCCGGCCGCGATGAAGGTCTGGGAGCAGATCCGCCGCTTCGAGGAACTGCGCGCGGCCAACGGTTCCGCCAACAACGTCACCGTCGTCAAGGAGGCCCTCGCCTCCCTCGGCCTGTGCCGCCGCGAGGTCCGCCCGCCGAGCAGGCCGCTGCCCGAGACGGACCGCGCCGAGGTCGCCGCCATCGCCGCGGGGTGGTCCATATGACCGAGCCCGTCCGCAGGCGCCCCGAGGACCTGCGCAGCCACCAGTGGTACGGCACCGACGGCCTGCGCTCCTTCAGCCACCGCGCCCGCACCCGCCAGCTCGGCTACCTCCCCGAGGAGCACCTCGGCAAGCCGGTGATCGCGATCCTCAACACCTGGTCGGACATCAACCCCTGCCACGTGCACCTGCGCGACCGGGCGCAGGCCGTCAAGCGGGGCGTGTGGCAGGCGGGCGGCTTCCCGCTGGAGTTCCCGGTCTCCACCCTGAGCGAGACCTTCCAGAAGCCGACCCCCATGCTCTACCGCAACATGCTGGCGATGGAGACCGAGGAACTGCTGCGGTCCTATCCGGTGGACGGCGCCGTCCTGATGGGCGGCTGCGACAAGACCACCCCCGCCCTCCTCATGGGCGCCGCGAGCGTCGACCTGCCGGCCGTCTTCGTGCCCGCCGGGCCGATGCTGCCGGGCCACTGGCGCAACGAGGTCCTCGGCTCGGGCACCGACATGTGGAAGTACTGGGACGACAAGCGGGCCGGCCTGATCGGCGACTGCGAGATGGCCGAGCTGGAGAACGGCCTGGCCCGCTCGCCCGGTCACTGCATGACGATGGGCACGGCGTCCACGCTGACGGCGGCCGCCGAGGCGCTCGGCGTCACCGTCCCCGGCGCCTCCAGCATCCCCGCCGTGGACTCCGGGCACGACCGGATGGCCGCGAAGGCCGGCATGGCGATCGTCGACCTCGTCCACCGGGACCGCAGTCTGTCGGACATCCTCACCCGCGACGCCTTCGAGGACGCGGTGACGACCGTCCTCGGCCTCGGCGGCTCCACCAACGCCGTCATCCACCTGATCGCCATGGCCGGGCGGGCGGGGGTCAGGCTCACGCTGGACGACTTCGACCGCATCGCCCGCACGGTCCCGGTGCTCGCCAACGTCCGGCCCGGCGGACAGACGTACCTGATGGAGGACTTCCACTTCGCCGGCGGTCTGCCCGGGTTCCTCTCCCGCATCCCCGACCTGCTCCACCTGGAGCGGCCGACCGTGTCGTACGACACGATGCGCGAGCAGCTCACCGGCGCGCAGGTGCACAACGACGACGTCATCCGGCCGCGGGACAACCCGGTCGCGGCCGAGGGCGGGGTCGCCGTCCTGCGCGGCAACCTCTGCCCGGACGGCGCGGTCATCAAGCACATCTCGGCCGAGCCGCACCTGCTCAAGCACACCGGCCCCGCGGTCGTCTTCGACGACTACCGGACCATGCAGCGGACCATCAACGACCCGGACCTCGGCATCACCGCCGACAGCGTGCTGGTCCTGCGCAACGCCGGCCCCAAGGGCGGTCCGGGCATGCCCGAGTACGGCATGCTGCCCATCCCCGACCACCTGCTCCGGCAGGGCGTGCGGGACATGGTCCGGATCTCCGACGCCCGGATGAGCGGGACGAGCTACGGCGCGTGCGTGCTCCACGTGGCGCCCGAGTCCTACGTGGGCGGGCCCCTCGCCCTGGTCCGCACGGGCGACCCGGTCACCCTCGACGTCGAGGCCCGCACCCTCCACCTCGGCGTCGACGACGAGGAGCTGGAGCGGCGCAGGGCCGACTGGACGCCGCCGCCCGACCGCTACGAACGCGGCTACGGCGCGCTCTACAACGAACAGATCACCCAGGCCGACACCGGCTGCGACTTCGAGTTCCTGGCCCGCCCGGGCACGGTGGCGGACCCGTACGCGGGCTGACCCGCGCAGCGGAACCACCTCCGCCGACCCCTAACCGGGGAGAAAGCGCTTCCTACGGGACGCGAGCACCACGACAGACGCAACAAGCACCACAAACGCAACAAGCACCACGCCAGCACGACGTACGACGACGTACCCAGAAACGGAGAACAGTCATGGCCCAAGCCGCAGCCGTGGCGAAACCGCCCGCGCCAGCCCGGCGGCGCCGTGCCTCCGCCACGCCGCGCAGGCTGCCGTACCTGCTGATCGCGCCGGCGGCCCTGCTCATGCTGGGCTTCATCGCCTACCCGGTCATCAGCGTCTTCTACTACAGCCTGCAGAACTACAACCCCACCAAACCGTGGCGCAACGGCTACGCGGGCTTCGACAACTTCGTCCACGCCTTCACCGAGGACCCGATCTTCTGGGACACACTGGTCTTCAGCGCCCAGTGGGTGTTCGTCGAGGTCGGGCTCCAGCTGATGTTCGGTCTGGCGCTGGCGCTCATCGTCAACCAGACCTTCGTGGGCCGCTCGCTCGGCCGCGCCCTGGTCTTCTCCCCGTGGGCCGTCTCCGGCGTGCTGACCTCCGCGATCTGGGTGCTGCTCTACAACTCCCAGACGGGCATCACCCGTTACCTCGCGGACATGGGCATCGGCAGCTACGGCACCAGCTGGCTGTCGGACACCTCCACGGTGTTCCCGGCCGCGATCGTCGCCGACCTGTGGCGCGGCGTCCCCTTCTTCGCGATCCTCATCCTCGCCGACCTCCAGTCCGTCTCGAAGGACCTGTACGAGGCCGCCGAGGTCGACGGGGCCAGCAGGCTCAAGCAGTTCTGGCACATCACGCTGCCCCACCTGAAGGACGCGATCGTCCTGTCCACGCTGCTGCGCGCGGTGTGGGAGTTCAACAACGTCGACCTGCTCTACACCCTGACCGGCGGCGGGCCCGCGGGCGAGACCACCACACTGCCCCTCTACATCGCCAACACCTCCGTGGACGCCCACAACTTCGGCTACGCGTCCGCCCTGACCACCGTCGCGTTCGTGATCCTGCTCTTCTGCTCGATGGTCTACCTGAGGCTGAGCAAGTTCGGAAGTGAGGCCAAGTGATCACCAAGGAGGCCACCGAGGTGGCGCCCACGCCCGTGAGCGTCCCCACCGCGTCCGAGCCGCGCCCGCGCGGCGGGAAGAACCGCGCCTGGGACGAGGCCCCGCGCTGGCAGATCTACCTGCCGCTGTCGGTCTACCTCGTCTTCACGCTGATCCCCTTCTACTGGATCCTGCTGTTCGCGCTGCGCCCGGCCGGTTCCACCTCGCTGCTGCCCTGGCCGCTCACCTTCGACCACTTCGAGAAGGTCTGGACGGACCGCAGCTTCGGCACCTACTTCCAGAACAGCCTGCTCGTCGGTGTCGCCACCCTGCTGATGACGACCCTCGTCGCGCTGGCCGGCGGCTACGCCCTCGCCCGCTTCGACTTCAAGGTCAAGCGCGCCTTCATGCTGGCCCTGCTCTGCTCCCAGTTCGTGCCGGGCGCGCTGCTGCTGGTCCCGCTGTTCGAGATCTTTGCCGAACTCCAGATGATCAACTCGCTGACCAGCGTGATCATCGCCGAGACGGTGTTCCAGCTGCCGCTGTCGATGATCCTGATCAGCAACTTCATCAAGAACGTGCCGTACTCGCTGGAGGAGGCGGCCTGGGTCGACGGCTGCAACCGGCTGACGGCTTTCCGCATCGTCGTGCTGCCGCTGCTGCGGCCCGGTCTGATCGCCGTCGGCTCCTTCGCCTTCGTGCACTCCTGGAACCACTTCCTGTTCGCCCTGATGTTCCTCAACAACCAGAGCAAGCAGACGATCCCGGTCGGCCTCAACACCCTGATGAGCGCGGACAGCGTCGACCTCGGCGCCCTCGCCGCCGGCGGCATCATCGCCGCCGTCCCGGTGGTGCTCGTGTTCGCCTTCATCCAGAAGTGGCTGATCACCGGCTTCAGCGCAGGGGCGGTGAAGGGATGAGGATCCGTCACCCCGCCGCGGCGACGGCCGCCGGCCGCCGCACCCCCGCCCCGCGCGCGGCGGCCGGCAGCACCACGGCGGCCGGCAGCACAACGGCGGCCGACCGCGGGACGGCACGCGGTGCGGGCGCGGGGAGGATCCCGTGAACACCCCCGAACCCCTGACCACGGGAGCTCCGCCGAGCACGGGCGTCCCCGTCGTCCTGGCCGGTGCGCGCGGCCACGGCCGCTGGCACCTGGAGAACATCCGCCGTCTCCAGGACAAGGGCATCGTCCGCCTCGCGGGCATCTGCGAGCTGACCCCGCTCACCCCCGACGAGATCCCGGAGGGCCTCGGCACGCCCGAGCAGTCCGCCGACTTCGGCGCGCTGCTGGACTCCACCGGCGCCCGGATCGCCGTCGTCTGCACCCCGATCCCCACCCACACCGACCTGGCGCTGACCGCGGCCCGCAAGGGCGTGCACCTGCTGCTGGAGAAGCCGCCGGCACCGTCGTACGCGGAGTTCCGCCGGATGGCCGACGGGGTCGCCGAGGCGGGCGTGGTCTGCCAGATCGGCTTCCAGTCGCTGGGCTCGCACGCCGTGCCCGCGGTCCGCCGGATGATCGGCGACGGGGTGATCGGCGAGGTCACCGGGGTCGGCGGGGCCGGCGCCTGGGCCCGCCCGGAGGCCTACTTCCGGCGCGCCCCCTGGGCCGGGAAGCGGCGGCTGAACGGTGTCGACGTGATCGACGGCGCCCTCACCAACCCGCTCGCGCACGCCGTCGCCACCGCCCTCACGCTGGCCGGCGTCACCCGAACCGAGGACGTCACCGGCATCGAGACCGAGCTGGCGCACGCCAACGCCATCGAGTCCGACGACACCTCCTGCGTCCGGATCACCACCGCCGCCGGACGTCCCGTCGTCGTCGCCGCGACCCTGTGCGCGGAGGACCCCGACGACCCGTACGTCGTCGTCCACGGCACCCACGGCCGGATCACCTTCTGGTACAAGCAGGACCGCGTCCTGCTCCAGCGCGGCGGCCACGGCCCCGAGGAGTTCGAGTACGGCCGCACCGACCTGCTGGAGAACCTCGTCGACCACCTCACCGACGGCACCGACCTGCTGGTCCCGCCGGCCGTGACCGAGGCGTTCATGCGGGTCGTCGAGGCGGTCCGGGTCGCCCCCGACCCGCTCGAACTGCCCGACGACGCCTGGCACCGGATCCCCGGCGAGGACCGCCGGGTCGTCCCCGGCGTCGACGGGCTGGTCGCCGCCGCCGCCGACACCCTCGCCCTCTTCTCCGAGCTGGGCGCCGCCTGGGCGTCCCCGACCGCGCACCCGAAAGGGGTGGACACCTGATGGCACAGGCTCCCGACGCACCCGTCGTGCTGCGGGTCGCGGGCCGCCCGGTCGGCGCCTACGTCACCCGGCCCGAGCTGCCCGACCGGCTCTCCCCGCGCCCCTTCCTGCACCCCGTCACCACCCTGGCCGGCACGACCGTCACCGAACTGAGCCCCGCCGACCACACCCACCACCTCGGCGTCGGTGTCGCCGTTCCCGACGTCGAGGGGCACAACTTCTGGGGCGGCCGCACCTACGTCCGCGACCGGGGCCCGACCGAACTGGCCAACCACGGCGTGCAGCGGCACACCGGCTTCCCCCTGTGCGACCCCGACGGCTTCGTGGAGGAGCTGCGCTGGACGGCCGCCGGAACCGAGCTGCTGCGCGAACGCCGTACGGTCGCGGCCACCGGACTCACCGACACCGCCTGGGCCCTGGACTTCACCTTCTCCCTCACCAACGTCACCCCGGACCCGGTGACCATCGGCAGCCCGGCGACGAACGGGCGCCCCGGCGCGGCCTACGGCGGCTTCTTCTGGCGCGCCCGCAAGGAGGACCAGGCCCCCGACGTCTTCACCGCCACCGCCGAGGGCGAGGCCGAGGTGCACGGCGCGTGCGCCGACTGGCTCGCCCTGGCCGGCGCCCGCTGGAGCCTGGTGTTCGCGGGCGCCACCGACGCCACCCGCCGCGACCCCTGGTTCGTGCGCACCGCCGAGTACCCGGGCGTCGGCTCCTCGCTCGCCTGTGCCGAGCGGCTCGTGATCGCCCCCGGCGACACCGCCGTCCGCCGCGTCGTCACCGTCGTCGCCGACGGCCGCCTCGGGCGCGACGAGGCCGCCGCCCTCGTGCGGAAGGCGGTCACCCAGTGACGGACGAAGCCGTGGCCGGCGAAACGTACGAGAACCCGGTCCTGAACGCCGACTGGTCCGACCCGGACGTGGTGTGCGTCGGCGACGACTTCTACCTCACCGCCTCCAGCTTCGGCCGGGCCCCCGGCCTGCCGCTGCTGCACTCCCGCGACCTGGTCGACTGGACGCTGGTCGGGCACGCCCTCGAACGCCTGGAACCGGCGGCCGAGTTCGACTCCCCGCGCCACGACCGCGGGGTCTGGGCGCCTTCGCTGCGCCACCACGACGACCGCTTCTGGATCTTCTGGGGCGACCCCGACCAGGGCATCTTCCAGGTCAACGCCCCCGAGATCAGAGGGCCCTGGACCCGGCCCCACCTGCTGAAGGAGGGCAAGGGCCTGATCGACCCGTGCCCCCTGTGGGACGAGGAGACCGGCGAGGCCCACCTGGTCCACGCCTGGGCGAAGTCCCGCTCCGGGATCAAGAACCGCCTCACCGGCCACCGGATGCACCCCGACGGCACCTCCCTCCTCGACGACGGCAAGGTGATCGTCGACGGGGACCGCATCCCCGGCTGGTTCACCATCGAGGGACCCAAGCTGTACCGGCACGACGGCTGGTTCTGGATCCTCGCCCCGGCCGGCGGCGTGGAGACCGGCTGGCAGGGCGCCTTCCGCTCCCGGGACTTCTTCGGCCCCTACGAGGAGAGGATCGTCCTGGAGCAGAAGGACACCGACGTCAACGGCCCCCACCAGGGCGGCTGGGTGCGCACCCCGTCCGGCGAGGACTGGTTCCTGCACTTCCAGCAGCGCGGCGCGTACGGCAGGGTCGTGCACCTCCAGCCGATGCGCTGGGGTGAGGACGGCTGGCCGGTGCTCGGGGACGACGGCGCCCCCGTCGCCGTGCACCGCAGGCCCGCTCTGCCGCCGCAGCCCGCCGCCGCGCCCGCCACCGACGACGACTTCCCCGGCGGACGGTTCGGCAGGCAGTGGCAGTGGACGGCCAACCCCCAGGACGGCTGGGCCACCCAGCACTCCGGCGACGGACTGCGCCTGTCCTGTGTCCGTACGGCCGACGCGCACGACCTGCGCAAACTGCCCCACGTGCTCACCCAGCGGCTGCCCGGCACCCCGTCGGTGGCCGAGGTGGAGCTGGAGCTGCACGGCGAGGAGCCCGGCGCACGGGCCGGACTCGCGGTGCTCGGGGACGCCTTCGCCTGGATCGGGCTGGAACGCGCCACCGACGGCACGGTCCACCTCGTGCACCGCTTCGCCGAGGCCGTCGCCGAGCGGGAACGGGACGCCGCCCACCCGCGGCCCGCCCCGCACAACAGGGTCCGCCTGCGCATCGAGATCGGTGCCGGCGCCCGCTGCCGTTTCGCCTACGACCTCGGCGACGGCCGACGCCACAGCGGACCCGTCTTCGCCGCCACCCCCTGGCGCTGGGTGGGCGCCCTGCTCGGCCTGTTCGCCCTGGCACCCGAGGCACCGGGCCGCCCCGGGGCCGCCACGTTCACCCGCTTCAGAATCAGCCCCCTCTAACCCACCGCAACGCTCAGCCTGTCGGGAGCCGCAATGACGCACTTCCCCAGCAAGCGCTCGTCGAGACCCGGCGTCGTCCTGGCCGCCGTGGCCGGCCTGGTCGCCGCGCTGGGCCTCGGCGCGGTCGGCGAGGCCCACTCCGCGCCGGCCCCGGCCGCCGTCGCACCGGGCGCCCACCGCGAGGAGGCGTCCGTCCCGGCGGACGAGCCGAACATCTTGCCGCAGGGGACTGGACAGGACCGCTCCGGCACCGTCATCGTCTACGACACACCTGTGGCGCACGGGGGTTCCACCGGCAGCGCCACGGTCCGGATCACGTCCCACGACGTCACCGCCCGCCACCTCGCCCTCGGCAGCGACCTCGACGAGGCCGCGCACGAGCCGAACGGCGAGCAGGTGCCGGCGGTGGGCACGGCCGGCGGCCGGATCGTCCTCGACGGCGCCGCCTTCCCGGGCGACCGGGACACCCTGATCACCGACAGCCCCGGGCCGGACGTGATCAGCCCGGCCCGCATCCGCGCCTCCTGCCCGAAGGACGGCGTCGACCTCCTCCACGGACGGGCGACGACCGCCGTCGAACGCTCCGTGACCCGGGCGCCCGGCCGCTGGTCCGCCGCGGACGACGGCCGCGGCACGGCCGTCCGGCCACTGATCCGTGACACCGAGGCACGGACCCGCACCGTCGCCGACCACCTCAGGGGCACCGGCAACCGGGCTCCCCACGCCCGCCGCTGACCCCGCGCGCCCCCACATGCCCGTACAGCCCGTTGGATCCAGAAGAGAAGAAGAAGAGAGCCGACCAATGAAGATCAGCATCCACAGAAGCAGGCGCGCCGCCACGGCCGTAGCCCTGGGGGCCGCGCTCGCCCTGACCGCCACCGCCTGCGGTGACGACGGCAGCGGCGCCGGCGGGGACAAGGGGGCCGACGGCAGCGGCAAGGGCAAGATCGTCTTCTGGGACAACAACGGCGGTGTCCGCACTGACATCTGGAAGGAGATCATCGCCGACTTCGAGAAGGCCAACCCGGACATCGACGTCGAGTACGTCGGCATCGCCTCCACCGAGTACCAGTCCAAGGTCGACACCGCCATCCAGGGCGGCGGCCTGCCGGACGTCGGCGGTGTCGGCGCGTCGATAGCGGCCGCGATCGCGGCCCAGGACGCCCTGGAGCCGCTGGACGGCCGCCTCGCCAAGTCCTCCCTCAACGGCGAACTCAACAAGTCCATGATCGAGTCGTTGAAGTCCGCCGGCGGCGGTGACGCGCTGTACTCGATCCCGACCTCCGCCAACAACGGCGTCCTCTACTACCGCACCGACCTGTTCAAGGCGGCGGGGCTGGCCGAGCCGACCACCTGGGAGGCCTTCTACACGGCGGCGGAGAAGCTGACGAACGCCGGCAAGAACCAGTTCGGGTACACCATCCGCGGCGGCGCCGGATCCATCGCCCAGGCGCTGGACGCGATGTACGGGCAGAGCGGGATCACCTCGTTCTGGAACGGGGACAAGACCACCGTCAACGACCCGAAGAACGTCGCGGCGCTGGAGAAGTACGCGGCCCTCTACAAGAAGGTCACCCCGGCCGCCGACCTCAACAACGACTTCACCAAGATGGTCGCCCAGTGGGACTCGGGCACCATCGGCATGCTGAACCACAACCTGGGCTCGTACCAGGACCACGTGAAGGCGTTCGGCGCCGACAAGTTCCGGGGCATCCCGCAGCCGGTCGGCGCCTCCGGCAAGCGGGTGCAGGTGTCCAACCCGGTCGACGGGCTCGGCATGTTCAAGAGCTCGAAGAACAAGGACGCCGCCTGGAAGTTCATCGAGTTCGCCACCTCGCAGGCGGAGAACTCGAAGTTCAACGAGTCGGCCGGCCAGGTGCCGTCGAACACCGCGGCGGCGAACGACGCGTGGATCGCCAAGGCCGAGCCGACCAAGCTGGCCGCGCAGGCGCTGTCGGACGGCTCCACGACGATCGTGCAGCTGCCGTACTACCTGCCGGACTGGGGCACCATCTCCAAGTCCGACAACGAGCCCAACTTCCAGAAGGTCCTCCTCGGCAAGCTCACCGCCAAGAAGTTCCTGGACACTCTCGCCGAGCAGCTGAACACGGCGCAGGCGGAGTGGAAGGAACAGAAGGGCTAGGCCTTCCTCCCGTGGCGCGGCGGCCGGCCGCGGTGTCCCGCCGGGGCCGGCCGTGATCCTCGCGGCGGAGCCGGCCGCTGCTTCGGCGGCGGAGCCGCACCTGTGCACCGCCCCGCGCCCCGGCAGGGGCGCGGTCCCCTCCCTGTGAGAAATCCCTGTGCGAAAGGCGCACCCCCGTGTCCCTCACCCGCAGACAGGTCACCTCGGCGGCCCTCGCCGCCGTCCCGCTCGCCGCCGCGGCCACCGGTACCGCCCGGGCCGCGGGGCGGCCCCGCACCCTCTACATCGCCGGTGACTCCACCGCCGCCCAGAAGTTCGCCGACGCGGCGCCCGAGACCGGATGGGGAACGGCGCTGCCGTTCTTCCTGCACAAGGACCGGCCGGTCGCCAACCACGCGGTGAACGGCCGCAGTTCCAAGAGCTTCGTCGACGAGGGGCGGCTGGACGTCATCCTCGCGTCGATCCGGCCGGGGGACTTCCTCCTGATCCAGTTCGCGCACAACGACGAGAAGACCGCCGACCCGGCCCGCTACACCGAGCCCTGGACGACGTACCAGGACCATCTCCGGCTGTACGTCGAGGGGGCGCGCTCCCGCGGGGCGCGGCCCGTGCTGGCGACGGCCGTGGAGCGCCGCCGCTTCGACGCGGACGGCAACGCCCTGCCCACGCACGGCGACTATCCGGCGGCGATGCGCGCCCTCGCCGCGGAGGAGGACGTCGCGCTCCTCGACCTCCAGGCCCTGTCGCTCGCGCTGTGGCAGAAGCTCGGGGCCGAGGAGACCAAGAGGTACTTCAACTGGACCGACACCGAGCAGGACAACACGCACTTCAACCCGCCGGGCGCGATCGCCGTGGCCCGGCTCGCCGCCGCCGAGCTGCTGCGCCGCCGGGTACTGACGGCGCGGGACGTGCGCCGGCTGGACACCGAGATCCCGGAGTCGTGGATCACCTGGCCCCCGGCCACCACCGCGTAACCCCTATCTCCCGTGAAAGAGAGCCGCACAGTGAATGCACAGAGATGGCATGGGCATGCCACAAAGACCGCCGTCGTGGTCGGCTGCACCGCCCTCGCCCTGACGGTCACCGGCACCCCCGCCCAGGCCCACTCCGCCCGTGACGTCGCCCGGCAGACCCTGCCGGCGGGCGACGGCTGGGCGTCGTACGGAACCGGCACCACCGGCGGTGCCGCCGCTGACGCCGAGCACGTCCACACCGTCACCACCTGGGCGGAGTTCAGGGCCGCCCTGGAGGCCGGCGGCACCGCACCGAGGATCATCAAGGTCAAGGGCACGATCGACGCCGTCTCGGAAGGGTGCGACGCCTTCGCCGCGCCCGGCTACGACTTCGACGCCTACCTCGCCGCGTACGCGCCCGAGGTGTGGGGCCTCGACACCGACCTGAGCGCCGAGCCCGCGGACAGCCCCGAGGGCCTGCGGCGCGCCTCCGCCGCCGCCCAGGACACGGCGATCAAGGTGAACGTCCCCTCCAACACCACCATCATCGGCGTGGGCAGGAACGCGGGCATCAAGGGTGCCAGCCTCCAGATCAAGGGCGTCGACAATGTGATCATCCGCAACCTCGCCTTCGAGAGCCCCATCGACTGCTTCCCGCAGTGGGACCCCACCGACGGCTCGAAGGGCAACTGGAACTCCGAGTACGACACCGCCGTCGTCTACGGGTCCACCCACGTGTGGCTGGACCACAACACGTTCACCGACGGCTCCCACCCCGACAGCGCCGCGCCGACCTACTTCGGCATGCTCTACCAGCAGCACGACGGCGAACTGGACGTCGTGCGCGGCTCGAACTACGTCACCGCCTCCTGGAACGTCTTCACCGAGCACGACAAGACGATCCTCATCGGCAACAGCGACAGCGAGTCCACCGCCGTGGGCGACCGGGGCAAGCTGAAGGTCACCTTCCACCACAACCTGTTCTCGAAGCTCGTCGAGCGCGCGCCCCGTGTCCGCTTCGGGCAGGTCGACTCCTACAACAACCACTTCGTCGCCGACCCCTCCTACTCCTACAGCTTCGGCATCGGCAAGGAGTCGCAGCTCGTCGCCCAGCACAACGCGTTCACGCTGCCCGCCGGCGTCAGCGCCGCGAAGGTGCTGAAGAAGTGGAGCGAGGCGCCGGTCACCGCCGACGGCAACTACGTCAACGGCAGGCCCGTCGACCTGATCGCCGTGCACAACGCGGAGATCCCCGCCGAGACCCTCCGGTCCGGCGCGGGCTGGACGCCCACCCTGCGCACCAGGGTCGACCCCGCGAAGGCCGTCCCCGGCATCGTCACCGGCCGGGCCGGCGCCGGAAAGATCTGCTGACCCGAACCGCACCGCAGAGCGACGCACCGCACCGCAGAGCACCGCACCGCAATGCACCGTGCGGGCCGGGGCCCCGCCGCCCCGGCCCGCACGCGCCGGCCACCCCGCATCCGAGGTCCGCATCCCACGAGCCGCACGAGCCGCACGAGCCGCACGAGCCGCACGAGCCGCACGAGCCGCACGAGTCGCACGAGTCGCACCCCGAAGGAGCACCCGCATGCCCTCGCACCACGTCCAGCTCCCCCTGTCCAGAAGGGGTTTCCTCCTGGCGAGCGCCGGTGCGGGCGCCGCCCTCGGCCTGTCGGCGGGACCCGTCCGGGCCGGCGCCCGCAGGCCGTTCGGCCGCTTCGGCTCCCCGTCCGCCCGCCTCACCCCGGGGACCCTGTACGTCGATGCGCGCGGACGCGGTGACCACACCTCGGTCCGGGACGCCGTGGCCGCCGCCACCGGCACCGGCCGCACCCTCGTCATCGCCCCCGGCACCTACCGGGAGACCCTCGCGGTCGACGTCACCCGCACCGAGGCGACCTGGATCGGCGCCTCGGAGAACCCCCGCGACGTCGTGATCGTGTACGACAACGCGGCCGGCACCCCGAAGCCCGGCGGCGGCACCCACGGCACCACCGGCTCGGCCACCACGACCGTGCAGGCCGACGGCTTCACCGCCCGCTGGATCACCTTCGCCAACGACTGGCTGCGCGCCGACCACCCCGGCGTCACCGGCACCCAGGCCGTCGCGATCAAGGTCCAGGGCGACCGCTCCGCCTTCCACCACTGCCGCTTCCTCGGCCACCAGGACACCCTCTACGCCGACTCGACCGCCCTGGGCACCTTCGCCCGGCAGTACTTCTCCCACTGCTACGCCGAGGGGGACGTCGACTTCGTCTTCGGCCGGGCCACCGCCGTCTTCGAGCACTGCCACTTCCGCACCCTGAACCGCACGGACCTCGCCGCCGCCCCCTACGGCTTCGTCTTCGCGCCCTCCACGGCCGGCGCCAACCCGCGCGGCTACCTGGTGACCGGCAGCCGGGTCACGAGCGAGGCCCCGGACGCCTTCTACAAGCTGGCCCGCCCCTGGGTGCCCAGCTCCGACACCACCGCCCGCCCCATGCTCACCGTCCGCGACACCCACCTCGGCCCCGGCATCGACGCGGTCGCGCCCTACACGAACATGTCGGCCTCCTTCCCCTGGCAGGATCAGCGGTTCGCCGAGTACCGCAACTCCGGACCCGGCGCGGTCGTCACCGTCCCCGAGAACCGGCCCCAGCTCACCCCGGAACAGGCCGCGTCGGCGACCCGGTCGGCCCACCTCGGGGACTGGACGCCCTGGAAGGAGACCTGCTGACATGCGCAGGCGCACCCTGCCGGCCGGCCTCACCGCCGGTCTGGCCGCCACCGCCACCCCCGCCCTCGCGGCCGGCACGGGCGCAGGGGGCCGCCGGGTCCTGCACGTCCGCCCCGGCGACTCCGTCCAGGCCGCGGTGGACGCCGTCCACACCCGGCGCACCTGTCTCGGGGACCGGCGGCCGTATGCGCGGCCCTGAACCGGTGGGCCGGCGGGCGTTCGTGGTCGGGACGGGGGCGGCCCTGCTGGCCGGGGGAACCGCCGGCGGGGCGCGGGCGGCGGTCGTCGACGGTCCGCTGCCCGACTTCCATCCCGCCCTCAAGGAGGCCCTCACCTTCCCGCTGGCCTGGGGGAACTCGCCGATCCGCGACTTCTGCGCCTGGCGCCGGGCCGCCCGCGCCAAGGTCGAGGAGACGCTGCTCGTCGACCGCGAGGACGGCACGCCGTACGCCCCCGAATTCCACCGGCGGGCCGAACAGGACGGCTACACGGCTGAGTTGGTGACGCTCTCCCTCACCCGCCACGAACGCGTCCGGGCCGCCCTGCTCACCCCGCACGGGCCCGGCCCCTTCCCGGCCGTGCTCCTGCTGCACGACCACGGGGCGAAATTCGACATCGGCAAGGAGAAGCTGGTCCGGCCCTGGTACGACGCCGGCCGGCTCGCCTCCGCGCAGGCCTGGACCCAGAAGTACTTCAGCGGCCGCTTCGTCGGCGACGAACTGGCCCGGCGCGGATACGTCGTGCTGGCCGCCGACGCGCTCGGCTGGGGCGACCGCGGCCCCCTCGCCTACGACCAGCAGCAGGCCCTGGCGAGCACCTTCTACCACCTGGGGTCCTCCCTGGCCGGGCTCATGGCCCGCGAGGACGCCCGCGCCGCCGGCTTCCTCGCCCGGCTGGAGCGCGTGGACCGGCGGCGGATCGCGGCCGTCGGCTTCTCCATGGGCGCCTTCCGCGCCTGGCAGGCCGCGGCGCTCACCGACGACCTCGCCGCCGCGGCCGCCGTCTGCTGGATGACCGGACTCAAGGAGATGATGGTCCCCGGCAACAACACCCTGCGCGGGCAGTCCTCCTACTGCATGCTCCACCCCGGACTGCCCCGCCACCTCGACTTCCCCGACGTGGCGAGCATCGCCGCACCCAGGCCGATGCTCTTCTTCGACGGCGGCCTCGACCCGCTGTTCCCCGCCGACGGCGTCCGCACGGCCCACGAGAAGCTGCGCGCCGTCTGGCGGTCCCGCCACGCCGAGGAGCGGTTGCACCTGCGGACCTGGCCCGACCTCGGCCACGTCTTCGTCGACCGCATGCAGGACGAGGTCTTCACCTGGCTGGACCGCGTCCTCTGATCCCCACCCCCGCGCCGGCAGCGGCTTCACCGAGAACTCCGACACCGGTGCCGTCGTCGTCAACCGCACCACCGCCCGCACCACCTCCCACGCCGACGCCGACGCCCAAGCCGACGCCGAGCGGGGCCACCGCTTCGCGACCGGTTCCGCGAAGCCCGGCAAGAACCTCGCGGTGGGCAACGGCGGCGGCCAGGCCGGCAGGAGTTCCGAGGTCACCTCGGCCGGCGACGACTGGGACTCCGGCATCGCCACCCCCGCCTTCCGCTCCACGGACGCGTCCAGCACGTACGACGCCCGTCGGTCCGGCGGCGCGCTGCTTGTGACCACCTTCCTGACCACGGGCAGCACCACCATCGGGGCGACCGTGGACCGACCGCGGCGAAGGTTCCGGCATCTTTCGCACGGTCCGGCAACCCTTTCCGGCCACGGTGGCGACTGGTGTGGGGAAACGGGCCGGGGCGGCCCCTCCGGCCCGTTTCCTCTCCCTCCCCCTCAGGAAAGGAACGCCCCGTGCGTTTGAGCACCGGACGCCACCGCAGGACGCGCACCCTCTCGATCGCCGCCGCGGTGGCCGTCGCCTCGGGGGCGGGCGGCGTCTGCCTCGGCCTGACGAACGACGGCGCCCGGGCCGCGACGACCACGGTCACCGTGTCGACCACCGCGCAACTGGAGTCGGCCGTGAAGAACGCCGCCGCCGGCGCCGTCATCCAGGTCCGCGGCGGCACCTACCACCCGACGGCCACCCTGAGGTCCACGGCGAGCGGCACCCCGTCGAACCGGATCACCCTCCAGGCGTACGGTGGCGAGAAGGTGAGGATCGACGGCTCGAAGCTCCCGGCCGGCTCCTGGCTCGCCGGGATCCACGGCAGCTACTGGACCGTGCAGAACCTGACCTTCCGGAAATCCCCGGCGCAGGGCTTCGTCGTGACCTCCTCCACCGGAGGCGTCTTCAGGAACCTGGTCACCGCCGGCAACGGCGACACCGGCTTCACCCTGCGCGGCGACGACACCGTCGACAACCTCGTGCAGAACCTCGACAGCCACGGCAACTACGACCCCGCCGGACACGGCCGGAACGCGGACGGCATCGCCGTGAAGTTCGGCTCCGGCAGCGGCAACCGGATCACCGGGGCCCGTCTCCACAACAACTCCGACGACGGCCTCGACCTCTGGCAGTTCTCCACGCCGGTCACCGTCGAGCACTCCTGGGCCTTCGGCAACGGCAGGAACCGGTGGGGCGACGCCGCCTTCGAGGGCAACGGCAACGGGTTCAAGCTGGGCGGCGGAGGCGTCGTCGTGGCGCACGTCGTGAACGACAACGCGGCCTGGGACAACACGCTGAACGGGTTCACCGAGAACTCCAACCCCGGCGCGATCGTCCTGAACCGCAACACCGCGTACGCCAACGCGCAGACCGGCTTCTGCTTCGCGACCGGCAGGGCCCGGCTGGCCCGCAACCTCGCCGTGGGCGACAAGGGCGGCCCGGCCGAGCTGGGCTCCGCCACGGTGACCGCCGCGAACAACTGGGACGGCGGCGTCGGCACCCCGGCGTTCAGGTCGACGGACGCGACGACGGCGTACGGCGCCCGCACGGCGGACGGGTCGCTGCCGGCGACGACGTTCCTGACCACCGGGTCCACCACGATCGGCGCCACCATGGACTGAACCGGACAGCCGAACGCCCCCGCCGGTGACCGCCGGCGGGGGCGTTCCCGCGCCGGCCCGAGAGGGGCTCGGGCCGGCGGGGCCGCACGCCTACTCGTAGGTGATGTCGGACGACGAGAACTTGCAGGTCTTGCCGTCGGCGCCGGTGCCCAGCTCGGTGGGCTCCTTGCCGGTGCTGTTGCCCGTGAAGCGGACGCAGGTCTTCGTCTTCTTCTTGGTGTCGCCCTGGATGCGGATCTTCGACAGGGTCGCGGTGTCGCCGTAGTTGGCGTTGACGCCGACGATGGCCTTCAGGGGCGCCACGACGTCGATGTCGCTCAGCACGATCGTGCGCTTGTACTGCGTCTTGCAGTTGCCGCACGAGCGCACCAGCTTGCCGGAGTTCTCCACCCGGAAGCCGGACACGGTCAGCGTGCCGGCACCGTTGAACTGGAGGACCTTGTCGGCGCCGTTCTTCGCGCCGCCGCCGATGACCTTGTACGCCGACGAGGCGGACTTGCCCTTGAAGCTGGCGGCGTCCTCGCCGACGTCCAGCCACCACACGTTCTGGAGCGTGCAGGAGCCCTTGCAGTGGACACCGTCGGCGGCCGGGGTGCCGATGATCACGTTCTTCAGGACGGCGCCGTCGGCGAGCTCGAAGATCGGGTCCTGGCCCTCGTCCTGGCCGCTGCCTCCCAGATCGCCGGAGCCGACGAACTTCGTCAGCTTGCCGTCGTAGGTCCCCGACACCTTGATCGTCGACGAGACGGACTTGCTGCCGGTGGCGGTCGGCCAGGCCGTCGCCGCGCCCGCGGACGAGAGCATCGTCGTGGTGACGATCGCCGCGCCCGAGATCGCGAAGGCGGCGGAGCCGGCGATCAGCGCCCGCCGCTTGGTGACCTTGCGGCGGTGCCGGACGCGCGGTTGTGCTGGTGCAGTCATGTACCGGTTCCTCAGGTGGGTGGTGACTCTTGCGCCTTGTGGTCGTCACCGGTGAGGAAAGGGTTGCCGCTTCGCCGAAAGTTTTTTCTCCGGGATCCCCGCGTCCGCTACGAGTCGCCCTCGTCGGCGTCGTGGGCGGCGAAGTCCCCGCCCACGGAGGCCTTCCCGCCGTCGGCCGTGCCGACCACCACGTAGCTGTCGTCCTTGGCGTCCCGGCCGCCGCGGTCGTGGTCGTACTGCCCGGCGAACACCCACTCGCCCTTGGGGACCGTACGCCCCTCCTTGAGCACCCAGGTGTAGACGAGGAAGCCGTCCCTCTCCTCGGCCGTGAACGTGAAGTCGCCCTCGGGCAGCGAGCGCCAGGCACCCGCGGAGGACACCCCGCCGGTCTGCGCGACCTTCAGCTGCACGGTCAGCGCGGTGAGCTGCTCGGAGGTCTTGAACGTCACGTTGCTCTGCGCCCAGAAGTCGTTGCTGTGCGGGTCCACCGAGCCGTCCGACCACAGCGGGCCGTCCTCGGTGTCGTCGACGGCCGGCAGCAGGTCCGCAGCGGACGCGGACGGCGTCGCCTGCGGCGACTCCGTCGGTGAGGCGCTCGGCTCGGCCTCGCCCTGCCCGCCGCCGCCCTGACCGGGCGTCGGCTCCGGCGGGGCCGGCGGGCGGCTCGTCGCGTCCGGGGACTCCACCGGCGGCGGCGAGACGGCGACCGTCTGCCGCTGCGGCGGGTCGTCCTTCACCGCCGACGCCACCGCGTAGCCGCCGACCGCGAGCATGCCCGCGACCGCGGCCGTGGCGCTGACGATCCGTGCCCAGCCCCACAGGGCCGGCCGGGTCGCCCGGTGACCGCCGGGCCGTGCCTGCTCCACCATGCCGCGCTCGATCCGGGCGAGGATCCGCTCGCGGTTCGGCTCGTACGCCCCGGCCGCCTCGTGCAGCCGGGCGCGCAGCTCGCCGTGCCCGTCCCGCTGCATCGTCATCGGTTTCTTCCTCCGGCCTCACCCGTGCGCGCCGCCATCACGGCGTGCACCTTCCGCGGATCCGCTGTGGCGCCGAGCAGCTTCTGCAACTCGGCCATTCCCTTCGAGGTCTGGCTCTTCACCGTACCCACCGAGACGCCCAGGGCGAGCGCGGTGTCCTTCTCCGAGAGGTCGAAGGCGTGCCGGAGCACCACGCAGGCCCGTTTGCGGAACGGGAGTCTACGCAGCGCCGACTGGACGTCCACCACGCCCGCGACGTCCGGATTCTCCGTCTTCTCCTCGCGCTGCGACCAGAACAGGGCGATCCGGCGGCGTTCGCGGACCGCGCTGCGGATCCGGGTGCGGGCCAGATTGGCCACGACACCACGCGCGTACGCCACCGGGTGGTCGGCCGCGCGGACCCGGTCCCAGCGGTGCCAGAGCGCGAGCAGCGCGTCCGCCGCCAGATCGTCGGCCGCGTCCGCCTCGCCGGTCAGCAGATGGGCGAGCCGGGCCAGTTCGGCATGGTGGCGTTCGAAGAAGGCATGGAACTCCACGGAGGCGGCGTCGTCGACGACTGTGCCCACGAGTGACCTCTTCTCGGTGCGGAATCTGCACCCCGGCGGGGGTGGCTGTTGTGCGTGTCATGTGAATGACATGGGGATGCCCCGAGGAGGTGGCCGGGGCGAGATCCGGAAGCGTAGCAGTGGCCAACCGCCTGGTAGGTACAGGGGTTCGAACGCCGTGTGGCCGACCGAACCCCGATTCCGTAACACGTCGAAAACCTGAACGGGGTTCAACGAGGGAACAATCCAGCCAGCATCCGCACGCAGATCGCCAGGTCACGAGGAGTGCCCGTCATGTCCGAAACGCAGCAGGCGGCCGACCGGCCGACGCTCCCGCCCCCGGCGGTGAACGGGGTCGACCGGTTCTTCAAGATCTCCGAACGGGGGTCGACCCTCGGCCGGGAGATACGCGGCGGCTTCGCCACGTTCTTCACGATGGCCTACATCCTCGTCCTGAACCCCCTCATCCTGGGCAGCGCCGAGGACAAGTTCGGGCACCGGCTCGACACCGTCCAACTCACCACCGCCACCGCCCTGGTGGCCGCCGTCATGACCGTCGTCATGGGCATCGGCGGCAACCTCCCGCTCGCCCTCGCCGCCGGCCTCGGCCTCAACGCCGTCGTCGCCTTCCAGATCGCCCCGCTGATGAGCTGGGACGACGCGATGGGCCTGATCGTCCTCGAGGGCCTGCTGATCTGCGTGCTGGTGGTCACCGGCCTGCGCGAGGCCGTCATGCACGCCATCCCGCAACCGCTGAAACAGGCGATCAGCGTCGGCATCGGCCTGTTCATCGCCTTCATCGGCTTCGTCGACGCCGGTTTCGTCAGCCGCATCCCCGACGCCGGGGGCACCACCGTGCCGGTTCAGCTCGGCGCCACCGGCACCCTCGGCGGGTGGCCGGTCCTCGTCTTCTGCCTCGGCGTGCTGCTGACCGTCGGACTGCTCGCCCGCAAGGTCAAGGGCGCCATCCTCATCAGCATCGTGACGATGACCCTCGTCGCGATCGTCATCGACTCCCTCGCCGACATCAAGTCCTGGGGCCTGACCACACCGGCGTGGCCCGACAAGCTCGTCGACACCCCCGACTTCGGACTCCTCGGGCACTTCAGCCTGTTCGGCGCGTTCGGCGAGACCACCGCCGTCACGGTCGTCCTGCTCGTCTTCACCCTGGTCCTGTCCGACTTCTTCGACACCATGGGCACGGTCGTCGGCATCAGCGCCGAGGCGAACCTCCTCGACGACGAGGGCAAGGTGCCGCACCTCGGCCGCGTGCTGCTCATCGACGGCGCGGCGGCGGTCGCGGGCGGCGCGGCCTCCTCGTCCTCCGCCACCTCCTACATCGAATCGGCGGCCGGCGTCGGCGAGGGCTCGCGCACCGGCTTCTCCAACCTGGTCACCGGCGGCCTGTTCGCCCTCGCCCTGTTCCTCACCCCGCTGCTCACCATCGTCCCGCTCCAGGCGGCGGCACCGGCGCTGGTCGCGGTCGGCTTCCTGATGATGACCCAGGTCAAGTCCATCGACTGGGACAGGTACGAGATCGCCGTCCCCGCCTTCCTGACCATCGCCGTGATGCCGTTCACCTACTCGATCACCAACGGCATCGGCGCCGGATTCATCGCGTTCGTCCTGATCAAGACGGTGCTGGGCAAGGCGCGGGAGGTGCACTGGCTCATGTGGGGGGCCTCGGCCCTGTTCGTCGTGTACTTCGCGATCGACCCCGTCGAGCAGGCGCTGGGCGTCGGGTGACGTGAGGCGCGCGGGCGCCCCCGCGGGGGGCGCCCGCCCCGGCCCGACGACGCCCGCCCCTCGTGGGCCGGGCCGTCGTCCGCGGAGGTCAGCCCTCCAGCACCAGGACGACCTCGTCGATCTCCGCACCGCGCGCGTGGGCGTACCCCGTGGCCCGCGCGGTCACCCGGAAGCCGCACTTCTCCAGGACGCGCCGGGAGCCGGCGTTGTCGTCGGCCGCGCGCGCGTACAGCGGGCGTTCGGGGACCTCGGCCAGGAGTGCCCGCAGTGCGGCCGTGGCGATGCCGCGCCCCCAGTGGGAGCGGTCCACCCAGTACGTGACCTCGCGCTCGCCCGGTTCGCCGTAGACCGCCACGCTGCCCACCACGTCGCCGTCGGCCAGGATCGCGCGCACCACGTCGCCGGAGGCGCGGATCCGTCTCCAGCGGGCGTCGAAGGCGTCCCGGTCGGCCGGGTCCTCGGGAGTGAACGCGGCCATCCGCAGGGACTCGGGGTCGTTCGTCTGCCGGTAGAACACCGGCAGATCGCTGTCGTGGACCGGGCGCAGGGCGATCTGCATGCCTCAGAGCCTACGGGTCGCCAGTGTCAGCCGGTCGCGCGCGTCGAACAGCGCGTCCTTCACCATCTGCTCGTGCGCGGGCGTCAGCCGGGCCACCGGCACCGAGCAGCTGATCGCGTCGCGCGCCGGGGTGCGGTACGGGATCGCGACGCCGAAGCAGCGCAGCCCCAGCGTGTTCTCCTCCCGGTCCACGGCGAAGCCCTGCTCACGGACCTGGTGCAGCTCCTCGATGAGCTTCTCGCGGTCGGTGATGGTGTGCTCGGTCAGCGCGGGCAGGGTCTCCGGGAGCAGCTTGCGCACCTGCTCGTCGCTGTAGGTGCTCAGCAGCGCCTTGCCGAGGGAGGTGGAGTGGGCGGGCAGCCGGCGCCCGACCCGGGTGAAGGGGCGCAGGTAGTGCTGCGACTGGCGGGTGGCGAGGTACACCACGTTGGTGCCGTCCAGCCGTGCCAGGTGGATCGTCTCGGTGGTGTCGTCCGAGAGCCGGTCCAGCGTGGGGCGGGCGGCCGCGACCACCTCGTCGCCGTCGATGTAGGAGGTGCCGACCAGCAGCGCCCGTACGCCGATGCCGTACCGGGTGCCCGTCGCGTCCGTCTCCACCCAGCCCAGCTCCACCAGCGTGCGGAGCAGCATGTAGAGGCTGGACTTGGGATAGCCGACGGCCTCCTGGACCGATGCGAGGGAGTGCATTCCGGGGCGGCCGGCGAAGTACTCGAGCAGTTCAACCGTCCGCACCGCGGACTTGACCTGCGCCCCGCCCCCCGTCTCGCCAGCCGACATCGCCCTTGACCCCTTCGTTCGACGGGAAATAGTCTCCGACAGCATATTCATCATCAGAGACAGCGTTCAGTATATCGAACATCCCTGGTGGTGAGGTAAGGACAGCGGCATTGCGATGCGGCGACGAACGTGGAGGGACCCGCGGTGGCAGCAGCACCAGTCTGGAGTGTCGACCCCCGAACCGGGAAGCAGCGTGAACAGGTTGCGGTGGAGGCCACGGCCCAGGAGGTGGACTCCACCGTCCGCGCCGCGCACGGCACGCGCGCGGCCCTCGCCGACCGCACCGTCCGCACGGCCTTCCTGCGCACCGCCGCGGACCGGCTCGAGGCGGCCAGGGACCAGCTCGTCGAGGTGGCCGACGCCGAGACCGCCCTCGGCCCGGTCCGGCTGACCGGCGAACTCGCCCGCACCTGCTACCAGCTGCGCGCCTTCGCCGACATCGTCGAGGAGGGCGCCTTCCTCGACGTCGTCATCAACCACCCCGACGACACCGCGACCCCGCCCGTGCCCGACCTGCGCCGCTACAAGGTGCCGCTGGGCGTCGTCGCCGTGTACTCGGCGTCCAACTTCCCCTTCGCGTTCTCCGTCGCCGGCGGCGACACCGCGAGCGCGCTGGCCGCGGGCAACCCGGTCGTCGTCAAGTCCCACCCCGACCACCCGGGCCTTTCCGAGCTGGTCGCCAAGGTGGTCCGCCGGGCCGCCGCCGAGCACGGCATCCCCGGCGACGTGCTCGGCCTCGTGCACGGCTTCGAGGCGGGCATCGAGCTGATCAAGCACCCGCTGATCGCCGCCGCCGGCTTCACCGGGTCGATCCGGGGCGGCCGCGCGCTGTTCGACGCGGCGGCCGCACGGCCCGTCCCGATCCCCTTCCACGGCGAGCTGGGCTCGCTCAACCCGGTCGTCGTGACCGAGGCCGCCGCCGCCGAGCGCGCGGAGGCCATCGGGACCGGCCTCGCCGGTTCCATGACGCTGGGCGTCGGACAGTTCTGCGTGAAGCCGGGCCTGGTCCTCGTGCCGTCCGGCGCGGCCGGTGACGGCCTCGTCAAGTCGCTGACCGACGCGGTCAGCGACACCGACGCGGGCGTCCTGCTCGACCACCGCATGCGCGACAACTTCCTCGCCGGCGTCACCGAGCGGGCGCAGCTGCCCGCGGTCGAGACGCCGGTCACCCCCGGAGCGGGCGGCGAGCACACCGTGAGCGCGGGCTTCCTGACGGTCCCGGCCGGGAAGCTCACCGAGGAGGGGGCGTACGACCTGCTCCTGGAGGAGTGCTTCGGCCCGGTGACCGTGGTGGCGCGCTACGACGACGACGACCAGGCGCGGTCCGTCCTCTCGCGCCTCCCCGGCAACCTCACCGCCACCGTGCACCTGTCGACGCAGGAGGCCGCCGGCGAGGGCCGCGGCGCCGAGATCCTCGCCGAACTCACCCCGCTCGCGGGCCGCGTGCTCGTGAACGGCTGGCCGACCGGTGTCGCCGTGGCCCCCGCGCAGCACCACGGCGGCCCCTACCCGGCGACCACCTCCACCTCCACCTCCGTGGGCGGCACGGCCATCGAGCGCTGGCTGCGCCCGGTCGCCTACCAGAACACCCCCGAGGCCCTGCTGCCGCCCGAGCTGCGCGACGACAACCCGCTCGGACTGCCGCGGCGCTTCAACAACCACCTCGAACGCTGACCGCCACCGGGTGAGAGCCCGGTCGACAGAAGGATCTGGGAAACTCCCCGCATGGACCTCGAACTCCCCGAACTGCCCTTCCCCCTGCGCACCTACGGGCCCGACGGGCACTGGAGCCACGAGGACGGGGTCCTCACCGCATGGGCCGGTCCCCGCCAGGACCGGTTCGTGCCGCCCACCGCGGAGGCGCTGGACCCGGCTGGCGACGCACCCCGGCTGCTGGGGGCGCCCGAGGGCGACTTCCAGCTCATCGCCCGGGTGACCGTCGGCTTCAACGGCGCCTTCGACGCCGGGGTGCTGTACGTCCACGTCGGTGAACGGGCCTGGGCCAAGCTCTGCCTGGAGTACTCCCCGGACGTGCCCACCGTCTGCACGGTGGTCACCCGCGGCCACTCCGACGACGCCAACTCCTTCACCGTGGACGGCAGCTCGGTCTGGCTCCGGGTGAGCAGGACCGGCCGGGCCTTCGCCTTCCACGCCTCCCGCGACGGCAAGCAATGGATCTTCGTCCGGCTGTTCACGCTGGGCGACGAGACGGAGACGGGCGCGGCCCTCGTCGGCTTCATGGCGCAGGCGCCGATGGGGGAGGGGTGCGTCGTCACCTACGACCACCTGGAGTTCCGGCCGAAGTGGCCGGACGACCTCCGCGACGGCAGCTGACCGGGGCCGTCGCGGCAGCGCCGGGCGGGGCGGGACGGGTGAGGCAGGGCGGGACGGGCGAGGCAGGGCGGGACGGGCGAGGCAGGGCGGGACGGGGCGGGACGGGGAATGAGCCGGACCGATTGAACGTTCACACAGTCGCCGGAGGGAGTCTCCGTACCCGCACGACCTGGAGAGAGCCGAGACATGCGCGTCGAGATCTGGAGCGACATCGCCTGCCCGTGGTGCTACGTGGGCAAGGCCCGCTTCGAGAAGGCGCTCGACGCCTTCCCGCACCGTGACCAGGTCGAGGTCGTGCACCGCTCCTTCGAGCTGGACCCCGGCCGCGCGAAGGGCGACATCCAGCCCGTGCCGGCCATGCTCGCCAAGAAGTACGGCATGAGCGAGGCCCAGGCCCAGGCCGGCGAGGACAACCTCGGCGCCCAGGCCGCCGCCGAGGGCCTCGACTACCGCACCCGCGGGCGCGACCACGGCAACACCTTCGACATGCACCGGCTGCTGCACCTCGCCAAGGAGCGGGGCCGCCAGGACGAGCTGATCCAGCTCCTGTACCGGGCCAACTTCGCCGAGGAGCGGTCCCTGTTCGCCGAGGGCGACGAACGGCTCGTGGAACTGGCCGTCGAGGCCGGCCTCGACGCCGGCGAGGCGCGCGCGGTCCTCGCCGACCCGGCCGCCTACGCCGACGAGGTCCGCGCCGACGAACGCGAGGCCGCCCAGCTCGGCGCGAACGGCGTGCCCTTCTTCGTCCTCGACCGCAAGTACGGCGTCTCCGGCGCCCAGCCCGCCGAGGTCTTCACCCAGGCCCTCACCCGGGCCTGGGGCGAGCGCCCCCCGCTCCGGTTCGTCGACCAGGGCGAAGCCGAGGCCTGCGGCCCGGACGGATGCGCGGTGCCGCAGCACTGAGACGGGCGGTGTCCGGGCGCGGCCGGGACCGGAAGCGCGGCTGACGGCCGGCGTATAAGCGTTCCTTGGGGAAACCGTGCAGAAATTCGCAATGGACTTCGACTTCGCGGCACCGCAGAGTGGAGTCATGGAGACCTTCGAGACCCTCGTCCGCACCGAGTTCGCCCCGAAGAACACCTACCTCAACACCGCGAGCAACGGCCTGCTGCCCGCCCGTACCGTCACCGCCCTGCACGAGGCGGCGCTGCTGCGGGCCGAGGGCAGGCCGCTGACCCCGCTCCACGAGGACGTGGAGGCCAGCCGCGCGGCATACGCCCGGCTGGCCGGCGTCCCCGTGGGCCGGGTCGCGACCGGGGCCTCGGTGGCCGCGCACACCGGCGTGATCGCCGCCTCACTGCCGGCCGGCGCCGAGGTCCTCACCGCGGAGGACGACTTCACCTCGGTGCTGAACCCGTTCCACGTCCGCGGCGACCTCAAGGTCCGCACGGTGCCGCTGGAGCGGCTCGCCGAGGCCGTCCGCCCCGGCACCGCGCTCGTCGCGGTCAGCGCCGCCCAGTCCGCCGACGGACGGATCGCGGACCTGCCCGCCCTGCGCGAGGCGGCCCGCACCCACGGGGCGCGCACCTACGTCGACTTCTCCCAGTCCGCCGGCTGGCTGCCGATGGACGCCGGCGCGTACGACTACTCCGTCTCCGTCTCCTTCAAGTGGCTGCTCGGCCCGCACGGGGCCGCCTTCCTCGTGGTCCCGGAGGACTTCGGCGGACTCACACCGATGCTGGCCGGCTGGGTCGCCGCCGAGGCGCCGTGGGACAGCTGCTACGGCCCGGTCGCCGAACTCGCCCACTCGGCAAGGCGGTTCGACCTCAGCCACGCCCTGTTCACCTACGCGGGGCTGCGCCGGTCCCTCGAGCTGATCGAGGAACTCGGCGTCGCCGCCGTACAGGCCCACGACCTGGCCCTCGCCGACCGGTTCCGGGCCGGGCTCGCGGCACTCGGCCACGAGCCCGTGCCCGCGCCCGGCTCGGCGATCGTCTCGGTGCCCGGCCTCGGCGTCCGGCAGCCGGAGCTGAGCCGCGCGGGCATCGAGGTCTCCGACCGGGCGGGCAACCTGCGCGCGGCCTTCCACCTGTTCAACACGGTGGCGGACGTGGACCGGCTGCTGGACGTGCTGTCGGGCTGAGCCCGCCCGGACGCCCCGGCGGACGCGGGCGGACGCGTTCGGCGCGCGGTGTGTTCGGCGCACCGGCATGGTCAGCGCACCGGCGTGAAGTCGCGGGCGCCGATGAACTCGGGCCGCCGCACCGGCGCCGCGAACGGCTCCACGGCGGTGTTCTCCACGCTGTTGAACACGATGAAGACGTTGCTGCGCGGGAACGGCGTGATGTTGTCGCCGGACCCGTGCATGCAGTTGCAGTCGAACCAGGTCGCCGAACCGGCGCGCCCCGTGAACAGCTTGATGCCGTACGCGGACGCCATCTCGGTCAGTGCCTCGTCGGAGGGCGTGCCCGCGTCCTGCATCCGGAGCGACTGCTTGTAGTTGTCCTTCGGCGTGGCACCGGCGCAGCCCAGGAACGTCTTGTGCGAACCCGGCATGATCATCAGGCCGCCGTTGGTGTCGTGGTTCTCGGTCAGCGCGATCGAGACGGACACCGTCCGCATCCGGGGCAGGCCGTCCTCGGCGTGCCAGGTCTCGAAGTCGGAGTGCCAGTAGAAGCCGGAGGCGCCGAAGCCGGGCTTGACGTTGATGCGCGACTGGTGGACGTACACGTCCGAGCCGAGGAGCTGGCGGGCCCGCCCGACGACCCGCTCGTCGCGCACCAGGCGGGCGAAGACCTCGCTGATCCGGTGCACCTCGAAGACGGACCGGATCTCCTTGGACTTCGGCTCCACGATCGACCGGTCGTCGGCCCGGACCGCCGGGTCGGTCACCAGCCGGTCCAGCTCCTGCCTGTAGACGGTGACCTCGTCGTCGGTGAGGAGCTGGTCGACTGTGGTGAAGCCGTCCCGCTCGAACGACTGGAGGTCGAGCGGCTCGAACGGGCCGGGCGCGTCCGGGGCGCCCCAGACGACCGGGTCCTGGCGGGGGACGGTCACCTCGGTGGCGCCGCGGCTGGGGTAGAGATCGGTGACGGTGGTGCCGGTGACTGTGGTCATGGGCACGTCACACCTCCTCGGGCTCGGTGAGCAGCGGGTAGACACCGTTCTCGTCGTGGTCCTCCCGTCCCGTGACGGGCGGGTTGAACACGCAGATGCAGCGGAAGTCCTCCTTGACGCGGAGCGTGTGCCGCTCGTGGCCGTCGAGGAGGTACATGGTCCCGGGCGTGATGGTGTGCGTCAGCCCGCTCTCGTGGTCGGTGAGTTCGGCCTCGCCCTCCACGCAGACGACGGCCTCGACGTGGTTCGCGTACCACATCGACGTCTCCGTGCCGGCGTACAGGACCGTCTCGTGCAGGGAGAAGCCGACTCTCTCCCTGGCGAGGACGATGCGCTTGCTCTCCCAGGTGCCGGACGCCGACCTCACGTGCCGGTCGGTGCCTTCGATGTCCTTGAACGAACGGACTATCACGGTGTTGCGATGCCTCCTGGATAGGGGTCGGTGACGGGTCTGTCAGGCGGTTTCGCGGACGGCGCGGGCGAGGACGCTCATGCCCTCGTCCAGCTCCTCGGGCGTGACGGTGAGCGCCGGCAGCAGCTTGACGACCTCGCTCTCGGGCCCGGACGTCTCGATCAGCAGCCCGAGCTCGAAGGCGCGCCGCGCCACCCGTCCGGCGCGGGACCTGTCGTGGAACTCCAGGCCCCACACCAGGCCGCGGCCCCGGTACTCCTTGACGTCGGCGAGGTTCTCCTCGGTGATCGAGATCAGCTCCTGCTCGACCTGCTCGCCGCGCCGACGGGTCTGCTTCTCCATCGCCGCCCCGTCGGCCCAGTAGGTCTCCAGGGCGGCGGTGGCGGTGACGAAGGCGGGGTTGTTGCCGCGGAAGGTGCCGTTGTGCTCGCCCGGTTCCCACACGTCCAGTTCGGGCTTGAACAGGCACAGCGACATGGGCAGGCCGTAGCCGCTGATCGACTTGGACACGGTGACGATGTCGGGGGTGATGCCCGCCTCCTCGAAGGAGAAGAAGGCACCGGTGCGCCCGCACCCCATCTGGATGTCGTCGACGATCAGCAGCATGTCCTGCCGTTCGCACAGACCGGCCAGCGCCCGCAGCCACTGCGCACGCGCCACGTTGATGCCGCCCTCGCCCTGGACCGTCTCGACGATCACGGCGGCCGGCTTGTCGAGCCCGGAGCCCTGGTCCTCCAGGAGCCGCTCGAACCACAGGAAGTCGGGGACCTGTCCGTCGAAGTAGTTGTCGAAGGGCATCGGGGTGCCGTGCACCAGCGGGACGCCCGCGCCGGCCCGCTTGAAGGCGTTGCCGGTGACGGCGAGCGAGCCCAGCGACATGCCGTGGAAGGCGTTGGTGAACGACACGACCGCCTCGCGTCCCTTCACCTTCCGCGCCAGCTTCAGCGCGGACTCCACCGCGTTGGTGCCGGTGGGGCCGGGGAACATGACCTTGTAGGGCAGGTCGCGCGGGCGCAGCACCAGGTCCTGGAAGGTCTGCAGGAAGGTCCGCTTGGCGACGGTGGACATGTCGAGGCCGTGGGTGACGCCGTCGCGCATCAGGTAGTCGACCAGCGCCCGTTTCAGCACCGGGTTGTTGTGCCCGTAGTTGAGCGACCCGGCACCGGCGAAGAAGTCGAGGTAGGAGTGTCCGTCCTCGTCGAACATCCGGCTGCCCCGCGCCCGGTCGAAGACGACCGGCCAGCCGCGGCAGTAACTGCGCACCTCCGACTCCAGGGTCTCGAACACGCTCAGGTCGGGCTGGGTGATGGTCACGGCGAAACGCTCCTCGATGCGGTGGGGGAGTCGTGCGGAGGGGAAGTCGTGGGAGGCCGGCGACGCGGGTTCTCGTGCGGCCGGGGTCGCGTGCTGCCGGGGGAGGTGACTCAGGCGGAGGTCAACGGGCCGATGCGGTACAGCACTTCGGGGTCGTGGGGGCCGTCCGGGAAGAGGTCGGTGCCGAACAGGACCTCTCGGGTGACGTCCGCGCCGTGCCGGGCGGCGTAGGAGGTGAACAGCCGCTCCGAGGCGGTGTTGCCCGGGGTGATCGTGGTCTCGACGCCGTCGAGGGGGCGCTCGGCGGCCACCCGGGCGGTCAGTCCGTCGAGCAGTGCGGCGGCCAGGCCGCGGCCGCGGTACGCGTCGGCGACCGCCACCTGCCAGACGAGCAGCGTCCGCGGCGCCTCGGGACGGACGTATCCGGTGACGAATCCGACCGGCTCGCCGCCCTCGACGCGCGCCACCACGGAGGTGCCGGCGAAGTCCCGGCACCACAGCAGATAGCTGTAGGAGGAGTTCACATCGAGGGTCCCGGATTCCTTCGCAATACGCCAGAGAGCGGCCCCGTCCGCCACCGAAGGGCGGTCGATCCGCAGGTCTGCTTGTGTGGCAGTCATACGGCTTGAACTTACCGAGGGGGATTAAAAAATGCATGGAGAGGTGGTGATGGTTCAGTGGCGCCTCCGTGGCAGCCTCCCGTTCTGTCCCGTTATGCACCGCGTATAACGGGACAGAATGCCTCTCGTGTGTCATGCGTCACGCGCCCGTGATGCGCTCGAAAAATTCCCGCGTTTAAGCCCTGGGAATCCGGGCAGAAGAATACCGGAAATGCATTCGGAAAAGGCGGCAGGAATTGCGGGGTGGGGACTCCGGGGGAAGGGTGCGAAATTCCCCGGATTCAGGCCCCGGTGACTCCGTCGATCCGCTCCCGCAGAATGTCCGCGTGGCCGTTGTGCCGCGCGTACTCCTCGATGAGGTGGATCAGCACCCAGCGCAGACTGACCTTTGCGCCCGCCACCGGCCCGTCGGTGATCCGCCCGGTGTCGTCCAGTGAGCGCCCGGCGGTCAGCTCGCGCCCCCGCGCGATCTCCCGCCGCCACACCGTCAGCGCCTCGCCGAGTCCCCGCTCCGGGCTGAGGGCGTAACCCGTCTCCTCCTCGAACACGGGCGGTGCGTCGATTCCCGCGAACACCCGCTGGAACCAGTTCCGTTCGACCTCGGCGAGATGCTGCACCAGGCCGAGCAGGGTGAGGGAGGAGGGCTCGGCGGAGGCCTGCCGGACCTGGGCGTCGTCCAGGCCCGCGCACTTGAGTTCCAGGGTCGCGCGGTGGAAGTCGAGCCAGCTGTCGAGCATGGCCCGCTCGTCACCGGTCATCAGGGGGACGGGGCGGCCGTCGGGAAGGGTGGTCATGCCGCGAGCATGGCAGGCGCCACCGACACCCGGTCACGAACGCGACCCGGCCGCCCCCTCCCGGTCACCCCGCCCCGACGGCACCCTCGGCGCCGCTCCCGCCGCGCGGACCTCACCGCCAGGCCTGCTCCGCCGCGCGCAGCGCGCCCGTCAGGTCCACGTCCAGGCCCCTCTCCGCGAGCGCCGCGCCCAGGGCCGTGAGGCTGCCGCGGACCGCGCCCGGCGTCGCGTCCGCCCCGTAGTGGTTGACCCGGACCATCTCCTTCGCCAGCGCACCCCCGCCCGCCGCCAGCGGCACCGCGGGGTCGCCCGCCAGTGCCCGCGTCACCAGTTCCGAGGCCACGACGCCCGACGGCGCCCTGAGCGTCGTGGCGACGGGCGCCGCCTCGCGCGCCTCGTGCACGTACGGCTCCAGGCCGCCCCCCAGCGCCAGCGCCCCCGCGCGGGTCGCCGCCGCGGCGGACGCGTGCCGGGCCATCACGGCTTCCAGGCCCTCCGCCTCGATCCGCTGCACGCACGCCTCGAGCGCCAGCATCTCCAGCTGCGCCGGCGCGTGCAGCAGGGCCTTGCGGCCGCCGTCGATCCACCGCTCCTTCCAGTCCAGCAGCGACAGGTAGGAACGGCGCGGCGCCCGCGGGTTGGCCGCCATCCGGGCCCACGCCCGCTCGCTCACCGACACCGCCGACACGCCCGCCGGCCCGCCCATCGCCTTCTGCGCGCCGATCACGCACAGGTCCACGCCCCAGGCGTCCGGCAGCACCGGTTCGGCGCCCACGGAGGCCACGGCGTCCAGGTAGAACAGCGCGCCGTGCTCCTTCACCGCCTCGCCGACCTCCGCGACCGGGTTGGTGTTGCCGGTGGCGGCCTCGGCGTGCACCAGCGACACGAAGTCGATCCCGGGGTGCTCGGCGAAGGCCGCGCGGACCTGCTCGGCGGTGACCGCCGTGTGGAAGGGCACCGCGAGATCGATCACGGTGGCGCCGCAGTCGCGCAGCCAGTCCCCGAAGGTCTGCCCGTACGGGCCGGTGATCACGTTCAGCGCGGTCGTGCCCGGCCCGGCCGTCGCGCGGATCGCGCCCTCCAGCGGCAGCAGCGCCTCGCCCTGGGTGATCACGACGTCCTGACGGGTGTCCAGCAGCCGGGCCACCCGGTCCTCGACGGAGGCGAACCGGGCGGCGGTCAGCGGAGCGAGATCCAGGAAGGGGTGCGTCACGGCGGTGCTCTCTTCACTCACGGGGTCGTGGTGACGAGAGTAACCGGCGTGACCTCCACCCCCCGGACCGGCGACTTCGTAGGCCGAGGAACCCGGATGCCAAGGGTTTGATTTGAGGGACTCAAACTCCTCCTTATAATCGGAACCTCCAGTTCCCCCACAGGAAGGCCCGCCGTGAACACGCTCCTCGGGCGTCGCACCCGTGTCCTGGCCGCCACCACCGCTACGGCCGGGCTCATGCTCGTGGCCGCCTGTACCTCCAGCGACGGCGGCGGCAGCGGCTCCAAGACCGCCGCGGGCGGTGTGGAGCTGGTCAAGGCGGGGCAGCTCACCACCTGCACCCACCTGCCCTACCCGCCGTTCCAGTCGGAGATCGACGGCAAGGTGCAGGGCTTCGACGTCTCCCTGATCGACCTGGTGGCGAAGGACCTGGGCGTCAAGCAGGAGATCCTCGACACGCCGTTCGAGAACTTCAAGACCGGCGCCTTCCTGAACTCGGGCGAGTGCGACCTGGCCGCGGCCGGCATGACCATCACCGAGGAGCGCAAGAAGAACGTCGACTTCTCCGACCCCTACTTCGACGCCACGCAGGCCGTCCTGGTCGACAAGAACGCCGGGGTGAACTCCCTCGCCGAGATCAAGTCCAAGAACGTCAAGCTCGGTGCGCAGGCGCAGACCACCGGCGAGGACTACGTGACGAAGCAGGGCTTCGACCCGGTCTCCTTCGAGTCCTCCGACGCCGTCCTCAACGGCCTGCGCACCGGCCAGGTCAAGGCCGTCGTCATCGACTACCCGGTCGTCCAGGGCTGGCTGAAGGACAAGGCCAACGCGGACGCCTTCGAGGTGGTCGACAACCTCAACACCGGCGAGCAGTACGGCTTCACGGTGAAGAAGGGCAACACGAAGCTGGTGGCGGCCATCGACAAGGCGATCGCCGACGCCAAGGCCGACGGCACGTACAAGAAGCTCTACGAGCAGTGGATCGGCCCGTACGACGCCGCCGCGGCCTCCCCGTCCGCCTCATGAGCGACGCCACGAAGCTCGAGGTCCCGCCCCGCCGCAAGGGGCTGACCCGCAGCCAGAAGCGCAGGCTGTCGCGCGGTGTCCAGTACGTCGTCTTCGTCGCGGCCCTGGTCGCGTTCGCGCTCTCGGCGGACTGGGGCCGGCTGAAGAACCAGTTCGCGCAGGCCGACATCGCCGAGCAGATGTTCCCGGACGTCATCACGCTGGCGCTGAAGAACACCGTGCTCTACACGCTGTCCGGCTTCCTCGTCGGGCTGGCCCTCGGCATGGTCATCGCGCTGATGCGGCTGTCGTCGGTCGGCCCCTACCGCTGGCTCGCCGGCATCTACATCGAGATCTTCCGCGGTCTGCCCGCCCTGCTGATCTTCATTTTCATCGGCGTGGCCGTGCCCCTGGCCTTCCCCGGCACGGAGATCGTCGGCGGCACGTACGGCAAGGTCGCCCTGGCCCTCGGCCTGGTGGCGGCGGCGTACATGGCCGAGACCATCCGCGCGGGCATCCAGGCGGTGCCCAAGGGGCAGATGGAGGCGGCCCGTTCGCTGGGCTTCTCGCCCGCCCGCGCGATGGTCTCGATCATCGTCCCGCAGGCCTTCCGTATCATCCTCCCGCCGCTCACCAACGAGCTGGTCCTGCTGTTCAAGGACTCCTCGCTGGTGCTGTTCCTCGGCGTCACCCTGGAGGAACGCGAACTGTCCAAGTACGGCCGCGACCTGGCCAGTACCACCGCCAACTCCACACCCATCCTCGTCGCCGGCCTGTGCTACCTGCTGGTGACGATCCCGCTCGGCTTCGTCGTGCGCCGTATGGAGGCCAAGGCCCAGGAGGCCGTGAAATGAGCCGACCGGAGATCGAAGTCCGCGGGTTGCACAAGTCGTTCGGCGACAACGAGGTGCTGCGCGGCATCGACCTGGAGATCGGCCGGGGCGAGGTCGTGTGCGTCATCGGCCCGTCCGGCTCGGGCAAGTCGACCCTGCTGCGCTGCGTGAACCTCCTGGAGGAGCCGACCAGGGGCCAGGTGGTCGTCGGCGGCGTCGAACTGACCGACCCCGACGTCGACATCGACGCCGCCCGCCGCCGCATCGGCATGGTCTTCCAGCAGTTCAACCTCTTCCCGCACCTGACGGTGACCGAGAACCTGACGCTGCCGCAGCGCCGGGTCCTCGGGCGCGGCAAGGCGCAGGCGGCCGCGGTCGCCGCCGAGAACCTGGAGCGGGTCGGCCTGTCGGAGAAGGCGACCGCCTACCCGTCGTCCCTCTCCGGCGGCCAGCAGCAGCGCGTGGCCATCGCCCGCGCGCTGGCGATGGGCCCCCGGGTGATGCTGTTCGACGAGCCCACGTCCGCACTCGACCCCGAACTGGTCGGCGACGTCCTCGCGGTCATGCGCATGCTCGCCAACGAGGGCATGACCATGATGGTCGTCACCCACGAGATGACCTTCGCCCGCGAGGTCGCCGACCGGGTCGTCTTCATGGACGGCGGCGTGATCGTCGAGGACGGCGCCCCCGCGCAGGTCATCGGCGCCCCCCGCCACGAACGCACCCGCCACTTCCTCTCCCGCCTCCTCGACCCGGCGATGGCCGACGTGGAGGAGGAGACCTCGGACCGGGTGGGCGGCGACGCCTGACTTAAGGTGCCGTGCATGAGCGACGACACGGTGCTGCACGTGAAGGGCAGGGTCCTCGCCGGACCGGACGAGGACCAGGTCCGCGACGAACTGTGGGTGATCGACGGGAGGGTCTCCTACGACCGTCCCGCCGGCGCCCGTGACATCCGCACGGTGGCCGGCTGGGCCCTGCCCGGCCTGGTCGACGCCCACTGCCACGTCGGCCTCGGCGCCCACGGGCCGGTCGACTCCGACGTCGCCGAGAAGCAGGCGCTCACCGACCGCGACGCAGGGACCCTGCTGATCCGCGACGCCGGCTCACCCTCCGACACCCGCTGGGTCGACGACCGCGACGACCTCCCCCGGATCATCAGGGCGGGCCGGCACATCGCCCGGACCCGCCGCTACATCCGCGGCTACGCCCACGAGATCGAACCGGCCGACCTCGTCGCGTACGTCGGCCGGGAGGCCCGGCGCGGCGACGGCTGGGTGAAACTGGTCGGCGACTGGATCGACCGCGAGACGGGCGACCTGGCGGCGTGCTGGCCCCGGGACGCCGTGGCGGCGGCGATCGGCGAGGCGCACCGCCTGGGCGCCCGGGTGACGGCCCACTGCTTCGCCGAGTCGTCCCTGCGCGACCTGGTCGAATCGGGCATCGACTGCATCGAACACGCCACGGGCCTCACCGACGACCTCGTCCCCCTGTTCGCCTCCCGCGGCGTCGCCATCGTCCCGACCCTGGTGAACATCGCGACGTTCCCGCAGCTCGCGGCCGGCGGCGAGACCAAGTACCCCACCTGGTCCGCCCACATGCGCCGCCTCCACGCCCGCCGCTACGACACCGTCCGCAACGCCTACGACGCCGGCATCCCGGTCTTCGTCGGCACCGACGCGGGCGGCTCCCTGCCGCACGGCCTGGTCGCCGCCGAGGTGGCGGAACTGGTGAAGGCGGGCATCCCCCCGGTGGCGGCCCTGGCCTCGGCGACCTGGTCCGCCCGCGACTGGCTCGGCCGCCCCGCGCTGACCGAGGGCGCCCCGGCCGACCTGGTCGTCTACGAACAGGACCCGCGCACGGACGTACGTGTGCTCGGGACGCCGGCACGGGTGGTGCTGAACGGGCGGATCGTGGGCTGAACCGGTCGAAGGCGTGTACGGGTGTGCCACGTTGGGGTGAACCCGTGCCGGGGCGCTGTCGAACGGGCGGCGGTGCGACATCCTTTCGAGGTCCCAAGCTTTCTCTCTGGGGGTCCCACACCTTGAACGGCTACAACTTCCGCATGCCCGCACGCCGTTGCGCCACCGTGCTGGCCGCCACCGCCCTCGCCGCCGGTCCCGCGGCACTGGCCGGCGCACCCACCGCCCACGCGAGTGAGGAGGGGAGCGCGAGCGCCGTGGTGCTGCGCACCGGCCTCGACGTGGCCCTGCTCGACAAGACCGTCGACGTACCCCTCGCCGTCACCCTCAACGAGGTACGGGCACCGCAGAGCGCCGAGAAGACCGCGCTGACGGCGGAACTCGACGGCGTCGACCGCGGCCGTCCCTTCAGCGTGCTGCGCGCGGACGTGGCCGAGGCCGAGGCGACGGTCGAAAAGGGCAGGGCCGAGGCCTCCACCCGGCTCGCCCACGCCAAGCTGCACGTTCCCGGGCTGCCGCTGCTCTCCCTCGTCGAGATCGAGGCCGTCTCCTCCCGGGCCGTCTGCGAGGCGGGGAGGACGCCGGTCGCCACCTCCCGCCCGGTCGGTGCGGTGACCGTCCTCGGCAAGCGGGTGACGGTGTCGGCGGGCGGCCCCACCGACGTGAAGGTGCCGGGGGTGGGAGAGGTCCGGCTGGACCTCGCGCAGCACGAGACGACGTCGCGCACGGCCGCCGCGACGGCGCTGCGGCTCACCGTCTCCGTCAACCCGTTGAACCTCAACGTCGCCGAGGTCACCGGCACGGTGACGCTGGCCGAGGCCACCTGCGAGACGCCCGCGGCGTCGCGCGAGGAGGCTCCGCCGAGCGCCGAACCGGCCGAATCCAACGCATCCGACGGATCCAACGCATCTGACGAATCAGCCGAACCGGCCGAATCCGCCGAGCCCGTCGGGGACGTCAAGGCACAGGGCGCTCCCGCGCAGGCCGGCCTCGCCGAGACGGGCGGCAGCTCGATGACGCCGTACCTCGCGGGCGGCGCGGTCGCCCTGCTGGCGGCGGGCGCAGGAGCGGTGGCCCTGGCGCGGCGCCGCCGCTGAGGACCGGATACCGCCCCGCCGCCCCTTCCCGACCCGAACCCGGGGGCTGCGCCCCCGGACCCCGGCCTGTGCCCACCCACCAACCGACTCGGTGGATCGAACGGCGACGGTCGGGCATCTCAGCCCGTCCGCCGCTTGAGGACGGGCGCTTGAGGACGAGGCGCTTGAGGACGAGGCGCGAAGCGCCGACAGGGGGTCCGCAGGCGCAGCCCCCGGGGACGGGAAGGGAAGGGGCGGCGGGGCGGAACACCCCCGGCGTCAGCCAGGCGTCACCCCGCCCCCACCACCGCCCCCACCGCCCGCAGGAACCCGTCCACCGTTCCGCGGTCCCGCACCGCGACCCGCAGCCACTCCTCACCCAGCCCGGGAAACGTGTCCCCGCGCCGCACCGCGTACCCGAGCGCACGCAGCTCCCGCCGCACCGCCACCGCCGCGGGCACCCGCACCAGCACGAACGGCCCCTCCGCGGGACCGGCCACCCGCACCCCGGCCCCCGCGAACCCCGCCAGCCCGGCCACGAGGTGCGCCCGGTCGGCGGCCACACGGTGCGCCGCGTCCGCCGCCTCGGCCAGTGCCCGCGGCGACACGCAGGCCTCGGCCGCCGCCAGCGCGGGTGTGGAAACCGGCCACAGCGGCTGGGCCCGCTCCAGTTCGCCGACGGTGTCCGGCGCGGCGAGGACGTACCCGATGCGCAGCCCCGCCAGCCCCCACGTCTTCGTCAGGCTGCGCAGCACCACCAGACCGGGCACGTCCGTCCGCCCGGCCAGGGCCTCGCGCTCGCCCGGCACCGCGTCCATGAACGCCTCGTCGACGACCAGCGTCCGTCCGGGCCGGGCGAGCCCGGCGACCACGGCGGCGGGGTGCAGCACCGACGTCGGGTTCGTCGGGTTGCCGACCACCACCAGATCGGCGTCCTCGGGGACGGCCGCCGCATCGAGCCGGAAGCCGTCCTCCTCCCGCAGCAGCACCCGGTCGACGCTGTGCCCCGCGTCCCGCAGCGCGGCCTCCGGCTCCGTGAACTGGGGGTGCACCACGACCGGCCGACGGACCTTCAGGGCACGGGCCAGCAGCACGAACGCCTCCGCCGCCCCCGCCGTCAGCAGCACCCGCTCGACCGGCAGCCCGTGCCGCGCCGCCACCGCCGCCCGCGCGGCCCGCCCGTCGGGGTAGGCCGCGAGCCCGGTCAGGGACGCGGCGACGTGCTCGCGCAGCCACGCCGGGGGCGTGTCCGCGCGGACGTTGACGGCGAGGTCGACCAGCGCCGAGCCGTCGTCGCGCACCTCCGCGTCCCCGTGGTGCCGCAGGTCGTGCCCGTCAGTGTGCATGGGAGTGCGCGTGCCCTCCGTGATGGTGGTGGCCGTGACCATGACCGTGGCCGTGGTCGTGGCCCTCGTCGTCGGGGTGGAAGTGCGGCTGCTGCGGCTGCCCCACCTTGTCCTCGAAGCCGGGCAGCGCGATCCGGTACACGCACGAGTCGCAGTTCATCCGCAGATCGCCCTTGACGGCCTCCGCGTACCGTTCCATCACCAGGTCCAGCAGCTCCGGCTCGGGCCCGATGACGTCCGCCGACCGCACCTCGGCCTCCGGGTGCGCGGCCGCCCACTCCTCGGTCTGGTCCCGCACCCGGTCCGGCAGGATCCCGGTGAAAAGGAAGTAGGGCAGGACGACGATGCGCCGCGCGCCGAGCCTGAGGCACCGGTCGAGCCCGCTCGGCACGTCCGGCGCCGCCAGCGACACGAACGCGGTCTCCACACCGGCGTACCCGCGCCCCTCCCACAGCAGCCGGGCCGCCTTGTGCACCTCGGCGTTGGCGTCCGGGTCGGTCGAGCCGCGCCCGACGAGCAGGACGGTCACGTCGGCCAGGTCCTCGGGCGTGCGCGCGCCGCCCAGCGCCTCGTCCAGCCGCCGCTCCAGCACGTTCAGCAGCGCCGGGTGCGGGCCCAGCGGACGGCCGTACGTGTAGGAGATCCCCGGGTGCCGCTCCTTCTCCCGGGCCAGCGCCGCCGGGATGTCCCCCTTGGCGTGACCGGCGGACACCAGCATCAGCGGGACGGCCGCGAACCGCCGTACGCCGCGCTCCACCAGGTCCGTCACCGCCTCGCCCAGCGGCGGCGGGGACAGCTCGATGAAGCCGCCCGCGACGGGCAGTTCGGGGTGGCGGCGGCCCAGCTCCCGGACGAAGTCACGGAACGCCTCGGCTCCGGCCTCGTCCCGGGTGCCGTGGCCGGCGATGAGCAGGGCGGGCGGCGGGGTGGTCACTGTTTCTCCTCGGAGTGCGAAAGGGGGGTGTACAGCAGGGCGTTGAGCGCGGCGGCGGCGACCGCCGAACCGCCCTTCTCGGACACGTTGCTCACGGCGGGCAGGCCGCTCTCGCGCAACGCGGCCTTGGACTCGGCCGCGCCGACGAAACCGACGGGCAGGCCGATGACGAGCGCGGGGGAGGCGTCGAGGGTGAGCAGCTCCTCCAGGGCGGTCGGCGCGCAGCCGATCACCCACAGGGCGCCGGGCCCGACCTGCTCGTACGCCAGCCGGACCGCGTGCGCCGAACGCGTCAGTCCGGGACCGGCGACCGCGTCCCGGAGCCGGCAGACGGTCTCCCGCCGCGTGATGCCGGCGGCCACCATCTCCACGTCCACGACCACCGGCGCCCCGGCGTGCAGCGCGGCGTGCGCCTTCTCCAGGGCGCCCTCGTCCATGACGAGATCGCCCGCGTACTCCAGGTCGGCGGCGGAGTGGATCACCCGCTCCACCACCGCCCGGGTCAGCGGCGGGAAGTGCGAGGTGTCCAGGCGGGCGCGCAGCCGCCGGAAGGACTCCTGCTCGATCGGATGAATCACGCGGTTCACTCGGACTCCTCCTGCCAGCGGTAGCCGCGCGGCGTCACCATGCGGCCGGCGATGTCCCGGGTCGCCGTGTTGCCCACCGTCACGACCGTCATCATGTCCACCGTCGCCGGGTCGAGCAGCGCGAGCGTCGTCACCCGCGCGGTGCCGTCCGGGCGGGAGGCGTTGCGCACGACGCCCACCGGGGTCGTCGGCTCCCGGTGCCCGGCGAGGATCGCCAGCGCCTTCGGCAACTGCCAGTCCCGGCCCCGGCTGCGCGGGTTGTAGAACGTCACCACGAGGTCCGCCTCGGCCGCCGCCCGCACCCGCCGCTCGATGACCTCCCACGGCGTGTGCAGGTCGGACAGGCTGATCGACACGTGGTCGTGGCCCAGCGGCGCGCCCAGGAGCGCGGCGGCGGCCAGCGCGGCGGTCACCCCCGGCACACCGACCACGTCGATGTCGTCGGACGCCTCCGCGAGCGCGGGCGAGGCCATGGCGTACACCCCGGCGTCCCCGCTGCCGATCAGCGCGACGGCGTGCCCGCGCCGGGCCTCGGCGACGGCCGTGCGGGCCCGCTCCTCCTCCGCGCCGAGCCCGGACTCCAGGACCCGGGTGCCGGGCCGCAGCAGGTCACGGATCTGGTCGACGTACTGGTCGAGGCCGACGAGCACCGAGGCGCGCCGCAGCTCCGCCTTCGCACGCGGGGTGAGCAGGTCGCGGGCGCCGGGCCCGAGCCCGACCACCGCGAGCCGGCCGCGTCCGGGCCGCCGTACGACGGCACAGGTCGCCGTCGCGGGGACACCGGCCGACTTGCGCTTGGGCACGAGGAGTTCGCCGCCGCCGGCCAGGGCGGCGGCCTCGGCGACGGACGGGGTGCCCACGGCGGCGAGGGGCGCGTCGGAGGGGTTCGGCACCGGCACCGCCGCCAGTTCCCCGGCCGGGTACGTCACCACCGGCACACCCAGCCGCTCGGCCGCCCCCACGATGCCCGGCTCCTCGCGCTTGGCGTCCACGGTGGCCAGCTCGGCGACGCTGCGCGCGGACAGACCCGCGTCCCGCAGGGCCGACTCGATCACGTCGAGCACTTCACCCACCGGAGCGCCCTTGGACGCACCGACCCCCACCACCAGCGACGGCGGACGCAGCAGCACCTCCCGCTCGGCGGGCGGGGCGGCCCGGTCGGTGAGGCGCACGGTCCAGGCGCCCCGCTCGGCGAACGGCACCGGCGGCAGCGGCCACGCCACCTCCGCGCGCAGCGCGACCGGCTCCCCGTCCAGCAGGGCCCGCGTCACGCCCGCGACATCGCCCTCCACGGGCATGCCGAGGGTGTCGAGACCGGGGATGCCGACGGCGTCCGTCGCCGTGGTCACCACGGGCACCGCACCCAGCGACTCGCCCACCTCGCGGGCCAGGTCGTTGGCGCCGCCCGCGTGCCCGCCGACCAGCGGCACCGCGAACCGGACCGCCTCGTCGACGCACACCACACCCGGGTCGGACGCCTTGTCGGACAGCAGGGGCGCGAGGAGCCGTACCACCGCGCCCGTCGCCAGGAAGCACACGAGCTGCTCGCACTCCGCGAACGCCCGCCGGACGGCGTCCCCGACGGGCCCGTCGTACACGCGCGTGCGGTCCGGCCACGCCGCGGCCAGCCGGTCGCGCGCCGCCGCCCCCGCCGCGGTGGCGGAAATGAGGCCGATCACTGGGCAACTCCTTCTTCGGGGACTTCTGCAGAGTCTTCTGCAGGTACTTCTTCAGGGACGGGGGTTCTCGACCCCCACAGCAGGAAGACGGGATTGGTCGCCGCCAGCCGGGTCACGTCCCCCGGCAGCGGGGCCAGCCGCGAGGACTGCAGCAGGACGCCGTCGACGTCGAACCCGGCCTCCGTGAGCGCGGCCCGCGCCGCGGGCACCCGGTCCAGCGCGGCCATCGCGACGACCACGGTCCGCCGGGCCCGGCGCGCGCACGCCCCGACGATGCCGGGCAGCTCCCGCCCGCCGCCGCCGACGAACACCGCGTCCGGATCGTCGAGTCCGTCCAGCGCCTGCGGCGCGCTGCCGTGCACCACGTGCACGTCGACGCCGTGCGCGGCCGCGTTGGCGCGGATCCGTCCGACGCCGTCCCCGGACTTCTCCACGGCGCTGACCGCGGCGCCCAGCCGCGCGCACTCCACGGCCACCGACCCCGAACCGGAACCCACGTCCCAGACCAGGTCGCCGGGGCGCGGCCCGAGCCGGGCCAGGGCCAGCGCCCGCACCTCGAACTTGGTGATCATCGAGTCGCGGTGCGCGAAGTCGCCCTCGTCCAGCGCCCACCCGGCGGGCCCGCGCACCGGCCCCGCCAGCGTCCGCACCGGACCGCAGGCCCGCGCCTCGTCCAGGCACAGCACGACACTCACCGCCGTCCCCCAGTCGCGGGCCGCCGCCTGCGCGGGCGTGACCCGCTCCACGCGCTCGCGCGCCGGGTCGCCCAGCGCCGAGGCGACGACGAGGACCCGGCCGGGAGCGGTCCGGGTCAGCGCGGCGCCCAGCTCGGCGGGACCGGCACCGGGCCCGGTCAGCACGGCCACCTTCGGATGTGCCCGGCACACCTGGACCGCCGTCCGCGGATCCCGCCCGTGCGCGCTGACGACGACGGCGTCCTCCCAGGTCAGCCCGAGCCGCGCGAACGCGGTGGCGACCGAGGAGACTCCCGGCACGACCTCCAGCCGGTCCGCGCCGAACCGCTCGGCGAGCGCCCGCACGATCCCGAAGAACCCTGGGTCCCCGGACGCCAGCACCACCACCCGCCGCTCCTCGGCGACGTACCTCTCGACGACGTCGAGAGCGGGCGCCAGCGGCCCCAGCACGATCCGCTCGGCGCCCTCCGGCAGCTCCACGGCGTCCAGGTGGCGCCGTCCGCCGACGACGAGGTCCGCGCCCGCCGTCACCGCCGCGGGGACGGGCGCCCCGGTCCCCGTGCCGACGACGGTGATCGGACGGCTCACGTACGGGCACCCCGTTCGCGCAGGGCCCTGCGGGCCTCGGGGTCGGCCTTGCGGTGGCCGTGGAAGTGACCGGGGTGGTAGAGGTGCGAGCGGGTGCCGTGCGCGGCGAGCGCCGGGCCGATCAGGAACAGCGTGTGCTTCCACAGCTTGTGCTCCTTGACCGTCTCCTCCAGCGTGCCGATCGTGCACCGCACGACCAGCTCCTCCGGCCAGGTCGCCTGGTGGGCGACGACCACCGGGGTGGCCGTCGGGTAGCCGCCCTCCAGCAGCTCCCGCACCAGCTGTCCGCTGCGCGCGGCCGACAGGAAGACCGCCATGGTCGTGCCGTGCCGGGCGAACTCCCGCACCTCCTCGCCGGGCGGCATGGGCGTCTTGCCGCCGCCGAGCCGGGTGAGGATCACCGACTGCGCCACCTCGGGGATCGTCAGCTCGCGCCGGGCCAGCGCGGCGACGGCGGAGAAGGAGGACACCCCGGGCACGATCTCGGTGGCGATGCCGATCTCGTCGCAGCGGTCGACCTGCTCCTGCGTGCCGCCCCACAGGGCGGGGTCGCCGGAGTGGATCCTGGCGACCTTGACGCCGTCCCGGTGCGCCCGTTCGTAGACGGCGACGACGTCCTCCAGGGACATGGTCGCCGAGTCGAGGATCTCCGCGTCCTCGCGCGCGTGCTCGAGGACCTCCGCCTGGACCAGGCTCGCGGCCCAGATCACGACATCGGCCTCGGCGATGGCGCGGGCGGCACGGAAGGTCAGCAGGTCGGCGGCGCCGGGACCGGCGCCGACGAAGGTCACCTTGCCGGTGGGGGCGTCGGCCATGGGTTCGGGTCCTCTCATGACGGGGTGGAGTGCGGGGCGGGATACGGGTGGTGGCGAAGGTGCGTGGCCGGGGCCCGATCGGATACGAAGGGCACATGGCGGTGTTCGTCGCGCTCGGCGCGTTCCTGATGACGTTGGCCGGCGGCTGGACCGCACAGCGCGTGACCGACCGCCGCCACCTGGTGCTGGGCCTGGCCGGGGGCCTGATGCTCGGCGTGGTCGGTCTGGATCTGCTGCCGGAGGCCCTGAAGGCGGTCGGCGCGGAGGTCTTCGGCGTGCCCGCCGCGCTGCTGCTGTTCGTGGCGGGCTTTCTGCTGGCCCATCTGGTGGAACGTCTGCTGGCCCACCGGCAGGCCTCGCACGGCGCCGTCGAGCACGACGGCCGCAGCCCCCAGGTGGGCCTCACGGCGGCCGCGGCGATGGTCGGTCACAGCGCCATGGACGGCGTCGCGATCGGTGCGGCCTTCCAGGTCGGCGACGGCATGGGCACGGCCGTCGCCCTGGCCGTCATCGCCCACGACTTCGCGGACGGCTTCAACACGTACACCATCACCAGCCTGTACGGGAACGACCGCCGCAGAGCCCTCACCATGCTGGTCGCGGACGCCGCCGCACCGGTCGTCGGCGCCGCCTGCACCACGTTCGTCACCATCCCCGAGCCACTGCTCGGCGGCTACCTCGGCTTCTTCGCCGGCGGACTGCTCTACCTGGCGGCGGCCGAGATCCTCCCCGAGGCCCACCACGAACACCCCGCCCGCTCGACGGTGCTGTGCACGATCGCGGGCGCGGCCTTCATCTGGCTGGTGGTCGGCCTGGCGCAGTGAACCGGCCGCCGCCCGGCAGCGGGCGCCGACGACGGGGCCGGTGGCCGGGCGGCGGGGGGTCCCGGCGGCCGCCTCCGGGGCGGGGCGTCTCACAGTTTGCCGCCCCGTCCGCCGTCGCGTCGCGCGGGCGCGATGAGCGTCGAGAGGTAGGGAAGGGGCTCCCCGGCCAGCTCGGCGGCGGGCCGGATCGACTCCTCGGGCAGCCCGAGCGCCGATCCCCACACCGCGTCCTCGAGCCGCCCGGTCTCGCGCAGCGCCTCCGCGACCTCGGCGGCCTGCCGGCCGAACTTGTAGGCGACGACGGTGCCGGGTCCGGCCAGGGCGTCCTTCAGCACGGCCGACCCCGCCGTCACGGGCACCAGCGTCAACGGCTCGGTTCCCTCGGTCAGTACGGCCCCCGACCGCGCCGCGAGGTCCTGCATGGCGGTGATCCCGGGCACCGTCTCCACGACCGTGCCCGGCACCAGCTCCCCGACGGTGTGGGCGAGATACGTGAACGTCGAGTACACGTTCGGGTCGCCGATGGTGGCGAAGGCGACGGTGCCGACCTGCGTGAGCAGCTGCGCCACCCGCTCCCCGGCGACGTCCCAGGCGGTCTCCCGCCGGCCCCGGTCGGTCCGCTCGTTCAGCGCGAACGCCACCCGGACGACCTTCTCCGCGGGCACGTAGTGGAGCACGGTGGCCTCGGCACGCCCCCGTTCCCCGCCCGCCGTTCCGTCGGGCGTGGCCATCACGGGGACGACGACCACGTCGGCGGCCCGCAGAGCGTTGACGCCCTTCACGGTCACCAGCTCCGGATCCCCGGGACCGACCCCGACTCCGATCAGCCTGCTGCTCATGACGTCCGGCACCTCTCCACGAACCGACGGGCCGCACCGGGCGACGACGCCCAGTGCGTGTGCAGATAACTCGCGTGCACACCGCGCTCCACGAAACCCTCGACCCGCTTCACGGGAGCGAGGACCCCCCACGCGGGAGCCGCCCCGGCGCCCGGCTCGACGACGGTGCGGTGGAACTCGTGCCCCCGCATCCGCGTCCCCGCCGCGGCGAGCACGCTGTCGCCCACGGCGACGGCGTCCCGGTAGCCGAGGGTGAGCCGCCCGGTCATCCGGGCCGTGGCGTCGAGCACCCCGCACATGGGCCGCCCGTCCAGCTCCCGGCACAGATACAGCAGTCCGGCGCACTCGGCGGCGACCGGCGCCCCGCTCTCCGCGAGCGCGCCGACCTCCTTGCGGAGCCCCTCGTTCGCGGACAACTCGGCGGCGTACACCTCGGGGAACCCGCCCCCCACCACCAACCCGCTGGTTCCGGGCGGCAGTTGCTCGTCCCGCAGCGGATCGAAGGTCACGACGTCGGCTCCGGCGGCGGTGAGCAGCTCGGTGTGCTCGGCGTAGGAGAAGGTGAACGCGGCCCCACCGGCGACGGCGATCGTGGGTGCCGGCCCCTCGGCCGACCGGGCCGGGCGGTCATCGCCGGGCCGGGCTGTGATCCCGGTCCCGGGCACGGCCCCGGCCTCGATCCCAGCCACGGCCCCGGCCCCGGTTGCGGCCCCGGCCACGGCGCCGGTCGCGTCCCAGGCCGCACCCGGCAGTGCCCCCGCACCACGCGCCAGCGCGGCCAGCGCCTCCAGATCACACCCGGCCAGGACCTGCGCCGCCATGGCGGCCACCGCCTCCACCGCCGACGCCCCGCGCTCGGCCACCGGCACCAGCCCCAGGTGCCGCGACGGCGTCTCCACCGCCGCGGCCCGCCGCAGCACGCCCAGCACCGGCACCCCCACCGACTCGAGCGCCTCCCGCAGCAACGCCTCGTGCCGGTCGGAGGCGACCTTGTTCAGGATCACGCCCCCGATCCGCACCTGCGGGTCCCACGACACGAACCCGTGCACCAGCGCCGCCACCGACCGCGACTGCGACGACGCGTCCACGACCAGCACCACCGGCGCCCGCAGCAGCTTCGCCACCTGCGCCGTGGAGGCCAGCTCACCCTGCCCCGCGGCCCCGTCGTACAGCCCCATCACGCCCTCGACGACGGCGATGTCGCACCCGCGCGCCCCGTGCAGGAACAGCGGAGCCACCAGCTCCGGCCCGCACAGGTACGCGTCGAGGTTGCGCCCCACCCGCCCGGTGGCGAGCGCGTGGTACCCGGGATCGATGTAGTCCGGTCCCACCTTGTGCGGGGACACGGCGAGCCCCCGCGCGGCGAACGCGGCCATCAGCCCCGTGGCGACGGTGGTCTTGCCGCTGCCCGACGAGGGCGCGGCGACGACCAGCCGCGGGACGCAGGACGTCACCACTCGATGCCCCTCTGCCCCTTCTGCCCCGCGTCCATGGGGTGCTTGACCTTGGACATGTCGGTGACGAGGTCGGCGAAGTCGACGAGCTTCTCCGGCGCGTTCCGCCCGGTGATCACGACGTGCTGGGTACCGGGCCGGTCGCGCAGCACCTCCACGACCTCGTCGGTGTCGATCCACCCCCAGTGCATCGGGTACGCGAACTCGTCCAGCACGTACAGCCGGTACGTCTCGGCGGCCAGGTCGCGCTTGACCTGCTCCCAGCCCTCGCGGGCCTTCTCCTCGTTGTCCGTCTGCGCGTCCCGCTGGACCCAGGACCAGCCCTCGCCCATCTTGTGCCAGGCGACGGTCCCGCCCTCCCCGGAGTCCCCGAGCACCCGCAGCGCCCGCTCCTCGCCGACCTTCCACTTCGCCGACTTGACGAACTGGAACACCCCGATGGGCCACCCCTGGTTCCAGGCCCGCAGCGCGAGCCCGAACGCGGCCGTCGACTTGCCCTTGCCGACCCCGGTGTGCACGACGACCAGCGCCCGGTTGCGTCGCTGACGGGTCGTCAGCCCGTCGTCCGGTACGGCACTCGGCTGTCCCTGCGGCATTACGCGGCCCTCCTCGAAGTCCCCTGCACGTCCCTGACCAGCCCGGCGATCGCGTCCGCCCGCAACTCGTCGAGCGTGACGGCGCTGCCGCCCAGCTCGGCCGCGAGCCGCCCGGCGAGCCCCAGCCGTACCGGCCCCGACTCGCAGTCCACGACCACGGACGCGACCCCGTCGGCCGCGAACAGCCGGGCCGCCCGCCCGGCGAGGGCGACGGGCTCGGGCCCGCCGGTCGCCCGCCCGTCCGTCACCACGACCACCAGCGGCCGCCGGGCGGAGTCCCGCAGCCGCTCCACCCGCAGCACGTCGTGCGCCCTGAGCAGCCCTGCCGCCAGCGGCGTACGCCCCCCGGTCGGCAACGACTCCAGCCGCACCGCCGCCGCGTCCACGGACGAGGTCGGCGGCAGCGCCACCTCGGCGGCCGACCCCCGGAACGTCACCAGCCCCACCTTGTCCCGCCGCTGGTAGGCGTCGAGCAGCAGCGACAGCACCGCGCCCTTGACGGAGCTCATCCGCTGCCGCGCCGCCATCGAACCGGAGGCGTCGACCACGAACAGCACGAGATTGGATTCGTGCCCTTCTCGCACCGCCTGCCGCAGATCGTCACGGCGCACGACGAGACCGCGCCCGGAGCGCCCGCGCGCCCGCTGGTGCGGCGCCGCCGCCTGCACGGTCGCCGCCAGGTGCAGCTTGGACAGCGTCCCCCGGGGCCGCCGGGACCCGGTGGTCCGCCCCTGCTCGGTCCGCGCCCGCGACCGCCGCCCGGCGGCGCCCTCCCCGACACCGGGCACGCTCAGCGCCTTGGTCCGGAAGGGCTCGGCGGCACGCGCCGGCTGCTGCTCACCGGCGCCGCCCCCCGAGGTCTGCGGCTCACCGCTCTCCCCGGCCTCCTCCCCGGCCTCGGGCCGCGCCCCGGTGTCACCGCCCTCGGGCCCCTCCGACGGCGGCTGCCCGCCGCCCCCGCCGGGCCCGTCCGGACCGGGGTCCGGGTCGGGGTCCTCGTCGTCGGACCCGCCGAACTCCTCCAGTGTCTCGTCGAGCTTGTCCTCGTCGAGCCCTGGCGCGTCGAACGGGTTGCGGCGGCGCCGGTGCGGCAGCGCGAGCAGCGCGGCCTGCCGCACGTCCTCCGCGAGCACCTCGGTCCGCCCGGCCCACGCCGCCAGCGCGGTGGCCGTCCGCGCCATGACGATGTCGGCCCGCATGCCGTCCACCTCGAACGCCGCGCAGGTCGCCGCGATCTGCCGCAGCGCCCCGTCGCCCAGCCGCACCGACGGCAGCAGCTCCCGCGCGGCGACGATCCGCTGCCGCACGGCGGCCTCCTCGCCGGCCCAGCGCGCGGCGAAGCCGGCCGGGTCGTCGTCGTACGCCAGCCTCCGCCGCACGACCTCCACCCGCTGGTCGGGCTCCCGGGAGGCGGCGACCTCGACCGTGAGACCGAAGCGGTCCAACAGCTGGGGACGCAGTTCGCCCTCTTCTGGATTCATGGTCCCGACGAGCAGGAACCGTGCGGCGTGCCGCACGGAGACGCCCTCACGCTCGACGTACGAGGCGCCCATCGCTGCCGCATCCAGCAGCAGATCCACCAAATGGTCATGCAACAGGTTGACTTCGTCGACGTACAGGATCCCGCGGTGCGCGTCGGCGAGCAGGCCGGGCTCGAAGGCCTTCACGCCCTCCGCCAGCGCCCGCTCGATGTCGAGGGCGCCGACCAGCCGGTCCTCGGAGGCGCCGACGGGCAACTCGACCATGCGCGCCGGGCGTTCGGCCCCGGGCCCCGGCTCGTGCGGCCCGTCCGGGCAGGCGGGGTCCGGCGCCACGGGGTCGCAGGAGAACCGGCAGCCGGGGACCACGGAGACCTCGGGCAGCAGCGCCGAGAGGGCGCGCACGGCGGTGCTCTTCGCGGTCCCCTTCTCGCCGCGCACGAGCACCCCGCCCACCGCCGGCGACACGGCGTTCAGCAACAGCGCGAGCCGCAGGTCGTCCTGGCCGACGACGGCCGTGAACGGGAACGGGGTACTCACTGGTCGTCACCCTCCAAGTCGCCCTCCAGCTCCAGGTATGTCGCCCGGAGCCGTTCGATCGTGTCCGCGTCCGGCTCCGCCCACAGCCCGCGGTCGGCCGCCTCCAGCAGCCGCTCGGTGATGCCGCGCAGCGCCCACGGGTTGGACTTCCTCATGAAGTCCCGGTTCTCCGGGTCGAAGACGTACTCGGCGCTGAGCTTCTCGTACATCCAGTCGTCGACCACGCCCGCCGTGGCGTCGTAGCCGAAGAGGTAGTCGACGGTCGCCGCCATCTCGAAGGCACCCTTGTACCCGTGGCGCCTCATGGCGCTCATCCACCGAGGGTTGATGACACGTGCGCGGAAGACCCGGTGCGTCTCCTCACCCAGCGTCCTGGTCTTCACCTGGTCCGGGACGGCGGAATCCCCGACATACGCCTCCGGGCTCGCGCCCGTCAGGTGCCGCACCATGGCGACCATGCCGCCGTGGTACTGGAAGTAGTCGTCCGCATCCGCGATGTCGTGTTCGCGGGTGTCCACGTTCTTCGCGGCGACGGCGATCCGCCGGAACGCCGTCTCCATGTCCCCGCGCGCCGCCCGCCCGTCGAGCCCGCGCCCGTAGGCGTAGCCGCCCCACACCGCGTACACCTCGGCGAGGTCGGCGTCCGAGCGCCAGTTGCGGGCGTCGATCAGCGGCAGCAGCCCGGCGCCGTACGCGCCCGGCTTGGAGCCGAAGACGCGGGCCGTCGCGCGGCGCCGGTCGCCGTGCTCGGCGGTGTCCTCGTCGGCGTGCGCCTTGACGTAGTTGACGTCGGCCGGCTCGTCCAGCTCGGCCACCGCCCGTACCGCGTCGTCGATCAGCCCCACGACGTGCGGGAACGCGTCGCGGAAGAACCCGGAGATGCGGACCGTGACGTCGATGCGGGGCCGGCCCAGTTCCGCCGCCGGCACGATCTCGAAGCCGGTCACCCGGCGCGAGGCGTCGTCCCACACCGGGCGGCAGCCCAGCAGCGCGAGGATCTCGGCGATGTCGTCGCCCTGGGTGCGCATGGCCGAGGTGCCCCACACCGTGAGGCCGACCGACTTCGGGTACGCGCCGGTGTCCGTCAGGTACCGCTGCACCAGCGAGTCGGCGAGGGACTGGCCGACCTCCCAACTCAAGCGGGAGGGGATGGCCTTGGGGTCGACCGAGTAGAAGTTGCGGCCGGTCGGCAGGACGTTGACCAGCCCGCGCGTCGGCGAGCCGGACGGGCCGGCCGGGACGTAACCGCCGTTCAGCGCACGGAGGATGTGCGCGATCTCGTCGGTGGTGCGCTCCAGCCGGGGCACGACCTCCGTGCAGGCGAACTCCACCACCGCGACGGCGTCCGGGAGTTCGGTGCCCAGCACCTCCCGGACGAGCGCGCGGCTCTCACCGGCCGCCCAGCCCCGCGCCTCCATGCCCTCCGCGATCCGCCGGCACAGCTGCTCCAGCAGGTCGATCGCGTCGGCGGCGCTGCGCGAGGGGCCCGGCACCAGGTCCGTCAGCTCCACCGGGACCTTCACCGGCGCCCCCGGCTCGGCGAGCAGTTCCTTCTCGGCCAGCCCGAAGTGCTCCGCCAGGCAGGCCCGCAGGCCGGGCAGCGCGTTCGCCCGCCCGCCCCACACCTGCGAGGCCCGCAGCACGGCCAGCACCAGGTTCACGCGCGGCTCGCCCACCGGCCCGCCGCCCAGGACGTGCAGGCCGTCGCGGATCTGCACGTCCTTGATCTCGCACAGGTAGCCGTCGATGTGCATGACGAACTCGTCGAACGCCTCGTCGTCCGGCTGGTCGTCGACGTGCAGGTCGTGGTGCAGTTCGGCCGCCTTCACCAGCGTCCAGATCTGCGCCCGCACGGCCGGCGCCTTCGCCGGGTCGAGGTCGGAGACGAGCGCGTACTCGTCGAGGAGCTGCTCCAGTTTGGCCAGGTCGCCGTAGGTGTCGGCGCGCGCCATCGGCGGCACCAGGTGGTCGACGACGGTGGCGTGCCCGCGCCGCTTGGCCTGGGTGCCCTCGCCGGGGTCGTTGACGATGAACGGGTAGACCAGCGGGAGTTCACCGAGTACGGCGTCGGGGGCGCAGCCGCCGCTGAGGCCCAGTCCCTTGCCCGGCAGCCACTCCATCGTGCCGTGCTTGCCCATGTGGACGACGGCGTCGGCGCCGAAAGCGTTCTCGAGCCACCGGTACGCCGCCATGTAGTGGTGCGACGGCGGCATGTCGGGGTCGTGGTAGATCGCGATCGGGTTCTCGCCGAAGCCGCGCGGCGGCTGGATCATCACGACGACGTTCCCGAAGCGGAGGGAGGCCAGCACGATGTCGTCGCCGTCGACGTACAGGCCGCCCGGCGGCTCGCCCCAGGCGTCGAGCATGCCCTGCCTGAGGTCCGGGTCGAGCCTGTCGAACCAGGCCCGGTAGTCGGCCAGCGGCACCCGCGCGGGCGCGGCGGCGAGCTGCTCCTCGGTGAGCCACTCGACGTCGTGGCCACCGGCCTCGATCAGCCGGTGGATCAACTCGTCGCCGTTGTCGGGGTATTCGGTGAGCGAGTAGCCGGCGTCCCGGAGGGCGTCGAGGACCCGGACGGCGGAGGCGGGCGTGTCGAGGCCGACCGCGTTGCCGACCCGCGAGTGCTTGGTGGGGTAGGCGGTGAAGACGAGGGCGAGCTTCTTGTCGGCGTTCGCCTTGTGCCTGAGCCGGGCGTGCCGTACGGCGATCCCGGCGACGCGCGCGGCCCGCTCGGGGTCGGCGACGTAGACCGGGACGTCGTCCGGGCCCTGTTCCTTGAAGGAGAAGGGGACGGTGATCAGCCGCCCGTCGAACTCGGGGATCGCGACCTGCATCGCCGCGTCCATGGGGGAGAGGGCGGCGTCGGAGGCGTCCCAGGCGGCCCTCGAGGAGGTGAGGCACAGGCCCTGCAGCACCGGCACGTCGAGATCCGCGAGGGCCCCGATGTCCCAGGCCTCCTCGTCACCGCCCGCCGACGCCTGTGAGGCGTGCGTGCCGCCCGCGGCCAGCACGGTCGCGACCAGGGTGTCCGCCGTGCCGAGGATCTCGTACAGGCCGGGGTCGGCGTCGCGCAGCGAACTGCAGTACACCGCAAGGGCGTTGGAGCCCGTCGCCTCGATCGCGTCGCACAGCGTGTCCACGAAGGCGGTGTTGCCGCTCAGTTCGTGCGCCCGGTAGAAGAGCACGCCGACGGTCGGCCGGCCCTCCTGGAGCACCCGGTTCCCGTGGACGCCGTACGCGGGCATCCGCCGCGGCTCCTCGAACCCCTCGCCCGTCAGCAGGACGGTGTCGGAGAGGAACCGCGCCAGTTCGGTGAGGTTGGCCGGCCCGCCCTCGACGAGATACCGCAGCGCCTCCGCCACCACGCCGGCCGGTACGGACGACTCGGCCATCAGCTCCGCGTCCGGCACGGCCTCCCCGCCCAGCAGGACGGTGGGGATGCCGGACGCCTTCAGCGCGGCGAGCCCGTCCTCCCAGGCCCGCTTCCCGCCGAGCAGCCGTACGACGGCGACGTCCGAGCCCTCGATCAGGCCCGGAAGCTCCTCCGCGACGTCCACGCGGGTCGGATTGCCGATCCGGTACGAGGCACCGCCGGCGGCCCGGGCCGCCAGCAGATCGGTGTCGGCGGTCGACAACAACAACACTGTGCTCATGCGGGCGCTCCCGGTGGAATGAAAGGCAGTCCTTGCGGCGCGCCCGACTCGATGAGCCGCCACAGCGCGTCCGTGTCCGCGTGCTGTTCGATCAGGTCGCCGAGCCGGTCGAGCTGCGCCTCGCGCAGCGCGGCGAAGGAGGTCTCGGCGGCCGGCACGAAACGGCGGCCCGCGGCGGCCGCCACCTCCCGCAGGAACGCCCGGCGGAAACCGTCCGACTCCAGTGAGCCGTGCCAGTGGGTGCCCCAGGTCTGGCCGACCCGGCAGCCGTCCAGGCTGTGCCCTTCGTCATCGTGGATGAACGTCCGGCCTCCGGTGACGTCGGCGACCCCGTGATGGATCTCGTACCCCTCGACCCGTTCGCCGAGGGCCTCGCCGACGGGCCGGGTGAGGGTCTTCTCGCGGGCGAACCGCACCCGGACGGGAAGGACGCCGAGCCCCGCGACCTCGCCGGCGCGCGACTCGACCTCGTCCTCGATGTGCTCGCCGAGGATCTGGAAGCCGCCGCAGACGCCCAGCACGGGCCGCTGCTCGGCGACCCTGCGCAGGATGGCGTCCGCCAGCCCGCGCTCCCGCAGCCACTCCAGCGCCCGGACCGTCCCCCGGGTCCCCGGGAGCACCACGAGGTCGGCGTCGGCCAGTTCCTCGGGCCGGTCCACGAACCGCACGACGACGCCCGGTTCGGCGGCCAGCGCGTCCACGTCGGTGAAGTTGGACATCAGCGGCACCGCGCAGACGGCGACCCGCAGCACGTCCTCACCGACGGGCGCGGAGACGGCCGACTCCCGGACGGCGCCCCGCAGGGAGACCGCCATCCCGTCCTCCTCGTCGATCCCGAGCCCGTGCCGGAACGGCAGCACCCCGTACGTCCGACGCCCGGTCAGCCCGCGCAGCATGTCCAGGCCCGGCTCCAGCAGCGAGACGTCACCGCGGAACTTGTTGACGAGGAACCCGGCGACCAGTTCCTGGTCCTGCGGCGAGAGCAGCGCGACGGTCCCGAAGAAGGAGGCGAAGACGCCGCCGCGGTCGATGTCGCCGACGACGAGCACGGGGAGCCGCGCGTTGCGGGCGATCCCCATGTTCACGATGTCGGTCCGCCGCAGGTTGATCTCGGCGGGACTGCCCGCTCCCTCACAGATCACCGCGTCATACGTGCCCCGCAACTCGGCGAGACAGTCGAGAACGTTCCCGAGGAGTTCCTCCTGCCGTCCGCCGCGCAGCCTGCTCCCGGGGGACGATCCCCCGGGTTCCCCGGTCTCCCCGAAGAACCCGCGCGCGCTCATCTCACCGACCGGCCTGCCGAGCAGCACGACCTGACTGCTGCGCTCGCCGCCCGGCTTGAGCAGCACCGGATTCATCAGCGCCGTCGGCTCGATGCGGCAGGCCTGCGCCTGCATGGCCTGCGCGCGCCCGATCTCGGCGCCCTCGCGGGTCACGAACGAGTTGAGGGACATGTTCTGCGCCTTGAAGGGCGCCACCTTGACCCCCTGCCGCACCAGCCACCGGCAGATGCCGGCCGTGACGACGCTCTTGCCGGCGTCCGAGGTGGTGCCGGCGACGAGGAGACCCCCGCTCATGACGTACGCCCCTTCGCTCTCGCCGCGAGAACGCCCGCGGAGACGACGCGCGCGGCGACGGTGACGCCGAGCGCGAGCAGGCCGACGCGGCGGGAGAGCCGCGCGGCACGTTCGATGTCGTGGGCCACGACGGGCCGCCCCCGCTCGCCGTTCAGCACGGGCCGGTGCTCGACCCGCCCGCCGTACGACAGCGTCCCGCCCAGCCGCACCCCGAGGGCACCGGCGAACGACGCCTCCACGGGACCGGCGTTGGGGCTGGGATGCCTGCGCGCGTCGGCCCGCCAGGCCCGCACCGCCCCGCGCGGATCGTCGCCGGCGACGGCGGCCAGGACGGCGGTCAGCCGTGCCCCCGGCCATCCGGCGACGTCGTCCAGCCGGGCCGACGCCCACCCGAAGCGGAGGTGGCGCGGCGAGCGGTGGCCGACCATGGCGTCCAGGGTGTTGACGGCCCGGAACCCGAGCAGTCCCGGCACGCCGCCGACGGCCCCCCACACCAGGGCGCCCACGACCGCGTCGGAGGTGTTCTCGGCGACGGACTCGACGACCGCGCGGGCGATCCCGTCGGCGTCCAGGGCCTGCGGGTCCCGTCCGCACAGGTGCGGCAGCCGCGCCCGCGCGCCCTCGACGTCCCCCGCTTCCAGGGCCCGCCCGATGGTCCGGGCCTCCCGCACCAGTGACGTCCCGCCGACGACGGCCCACGCGGCGGCGCCGGTCAGCGCGACGGAGGCGGCGGGGGAGCGGCGTACGGCACGTGAGGCGAGGACCCCGAGGGCCACGGTGCCGCCGGCGCACACGGCGGTGTGCAGGGCGCCCCACCCGCGGTGGTCACGCCACAGCACCCGCTCCACGCCGGCTGCGGCCCGCCCGAACACGGCGACCGGATGCCCCCGGCGCGGATCGCCGAGGAGCAGGTCCCCCAGGAGGCCGGCGGCGGCACCGTACGCGTATCGGCGATCGGTACCCATCGGTTCAGCCGGCCGACGGGCCGGTCGACGACCTGGTGCTGTACCTCGAACGGCAGCCGAGCATGGCGATATGTCCTCACTCAGGGTGTCCACGCCCTGGTTCGACGAGACCGGCGACGAGAGTTCCTGGCTCCCGGGGGGTGTCTACCCCGGTGACAGTGGCGGGACCGCGCCGGATTCACACCGGCTTCCTCTTCTGTCGCCGTACATGGCCCCGGAAGTCCACCACGGGCCCGGAACGGCCGTCAACTCGCTGTTGACCTGCGGCGGGACAGTGTGCAGAACCCCACACACCGCCGGTCACGGCCTGCGCGCACGCGTGGGGCGCGGGACGGCGATCCGTCCCGCGCCCCACGCGCGTGTGTGTGCGTGCCGTCCGTCAGGCGACGATCAGCGAGATCCCGTAGGCCACCGCCCCGGCGCACGCCGCGAAGCACGCGTACGCGCCGGTGACGGCCAGGGTGGCGGAGCCGCCCTGGGCCGCGGCCCGCTCACGGCGGGAGAGGCCCATGATGCCGAGGGTGAAGAGGGCCACGAGGGCCACGGTGACGACGAGACTGACGCCGAAGACGGAGCCGAGAGCCGCCCAGTCGATCTTCATGCTGCTTCTTCCTTCGTACCGGTGGGGGCGGGACTCAGACGGTGGTGACGGTGGGAGCGGCCGGGGGGGGCGGCGCCCCCCGGGGGGGGGCGGGGGGCGGGGGGGGGGCGGGGGCCGGGCCCCCCGGGGGGGGGGGGGCGGCGGCGGGCGCGGGGGGGGGCCCGCCCGCCCGGCGCACCGGCACCGCGTCGCCGG
>NZ_JBIVKQ010000030.1:0-85735 GCF_044750845.1 Streptomyces sp. NPDC088766
TCGAACGTGCCGTCCAGGGCCCACCGGCGGAACCGGGTGTGCAGTGTGGCCCACGGGCCGTACCGCTCGGGCACGTCCCGCCAAGCGGTCCCGGTGCGGAACTTCCACACGATCCCGTTGAGCACCGTGCGGTCGTCCAACCGCTTCCGGCCCCGCAGCGACACCGGCAGCAGCGGCCGGACGAACTCCCACTCGGCATCCGACAGTTCATGGCGACGTATCACCCCACCATGATCCACCACTCAAGATCATTTGAAGACACCGCCTAGGAGATCTTGACCGGGTTGACGACGTCCGCGATCAGCACCAGGACGGTGAAGCAGATGAAGATCCCGGCCACCACGTAGGCCACCGGCATCAGCTTCGCCACGTCGAAGGGGCCGGGGTCGGGGCGGCGCAGCACCTTGGCCAGGTTGCGGCGCAGCGACTCCCACAGGGCGCCCGCGATGTGCCCGCCGTCGAGCGGCAGCAGCGGGAGCATGTTGAACAGGAAGAGGGAGAGGTTGAAGCCGGCGAGCAGCATCACGAACATCGCGAGCTGCTGGGAGGCCGGGATGTCGAGGGTGGCGATCTCTCCGCCGACCCGTGCCGCGCCGACGACGCCCATCGGGGAGTCGGGTTCGCGGGGGCCGTCGCCGAAGGCCGCGTCCCACAGGGCGGGGATCTTGGAGGGCAGGGCGGCGAGGGAGTCGACGGCGTCCCCGACGCGTTCGGTCATCCAGACCGTGGACTCGCCGAAGTCCTGTTTGACGACCCCGGTGGCCGCGCTGAAGCCGAGGAAGCCCGCCTTGACGTACTCGCCCTGGACGTAGGAGCCGCCGGCGTCCTTCTTCGCGACCAGGTTGGTGGCGATCTTCGCGTTCAGGGTGACCTCGCGGCCGTCCCGGTCGACGACGATCGCGACCTCCTTGCCGGCGCTGACCCGGATGAGGTCGGAGAGGGTGTCCCAGTCCTCGGTGGGCTTGCCGGCGAAGGAGACGATCCTGTCGCCCTTCTGCATGCCGGCGGCCGCCGCCGGGGAGGCGGGGTCGGACTTCTCGCAGGTGTCGCGGTTCTCGCTCTGGGCGATGACGCAGGGCGAGACGGAGGCGACGGACGTGGTCTGCTGCTGGATGCCGAAGCCCATCAGGACGGTGAGGAAGAGGGCGACCGCGAGGATCAGGTTCATGAAGGGGCCCGCGAACATCACGACGACCCGTTTCCACGGCTTGCGCGTGTAGAACATGCGCGTCTCGTCGCCGGGCCGGAGTTCCTCGTACGCCGCCGAGCGGGCGTCCTCGATCATGCCGCGCCAGGGCGAGGTGGAGCGGGCCGTGACGCGGCCGTCGTCACCCGGCGGGAACATGCCGATCATGCGGATGTAGCCGCCGAACGGGATCGCCTTGACGCCGTACTCGGTCTCGCCCTTGTGGCGGGACCAGATGGTGGGGCCGAAGCCGACCATGTACTGCGGGACACGGATGCCGAAGAGTTTGGCGGTGGACAGGTGCCCCAGCTCGTGCCAGGCGATCGACACCAGCAGGCCGAACGCGAAGACCACTATGCCGAGGATGAACATCAGGGTCGTCATGCACGGGCCTCCGCCGTCTGTGCCGTCAGTTCCCGGGCCCGGGCGCGCGCCCAGGTCTCCGCTTCGAGGACGTCCGGCACGGTGAGCGAGGTTCCCGCGCGCGGGGTGCCGTGCTCCTCGACGACCCGCGTCACGGTCTCCATGATCCCGTTGAACGGCAGCGCGCCCTTGCGGAACGCCTCCACGCACTCCTCGTTGGCGGCATTGAACACCGCCGGGGCCGTCCCCGCGAGCTCGCCGACGTGCCGGGCGAGGTTCACCGAGGGGAAGGCGTCGTCGTCGAGCGGGAAGAACTCCCACGTCGACGCCTTGCTCCAGTCGAAGGCGGGCGCCGCGTCGGGAACCCGCTCGGGCCAGCCGAGGCCGATGGCGATGGGCCCGCGCATGTCGGGGGGCGTCGCCTGCGCCAGTGTCGATCCGTCCGTGAACTCAACCATCGAGTGGACATACGACTGCGGGTGCACGACCACCTCAATGCGGGAGAAGGGAATGTCGTAGAGGAGGTGCGCCTCGATGACTTCCAGGCCCTTGTTGACGAGGGTCGCCGAGTTGATCGTGATGACCGGGCCCATGGCCCAGGTGGGGTGCGCGAGGGCGTCCTCGACGGTGACGTGCGCCAGCTGGTCCTTGGTGCGGCCGCGGAAGGGGCCGCCGGAGGCGGTGACGACGAGCTTGCGGACGTCGGCGCGGGTGCCGGCCGCGAGGGCCTGGAACAGCGCCGCGTGCTCGGAGTCGACCGGGATGATCTGGCCGGGCTTGGCGAGCGCCTTCACCAGCGGGCCGCCGACGATGAGCGACTCCTTGTTGGCGAGCGCGAGGGTGCGGCCCGCCTCCAGGGCGGCGAGGGTGGGCGCGAGGCCGATGGAGCCGGTGATGCCGTTCAGCACGGTGTGGCTGTCGGAGGCGGCGAGCAGGGTGGCCGCCTCCGGTCCGGCGAGGATCTCGGGGAGCGGCTCACCGGGGCCGTACGCGCTGCTCAGGGCCTCCCGCAGGGCCGGCACGACGTCCTCGCGGGCGACCGCGACGGTCCGCACCCGCAGTCGGCGGGCCTGCTCGGCGAGGAGGGCGACCCGGCCGCCGTTGGCGGACAGGCCGGTCACCCGGAAGCGGTCCGGGTTGCGCAGCACGAGGTCGATGGCCTGGGTGCCGATCGATCCGGTGGACCCGAGGATCACCACGTCCTTGGGGCCGTCGCCCGCCACGGGGTCGTAGACGAGATGCGGGTCGGCGAGTGGGGCTGGACTGTCGCTCATGCCCCCATTGTTGCCGCACCGCACGGGTGGGCGGACAGGGTGTCCCCCTGCGGCCCTCCGCACGGGAGGGCTCTGGGTGGGACACCCGTGGCCCGGTGTGCGCGGTCTCACCCGATCGTGCGATGGACGTTCTCGTGTGCGGACGGTCCCGCGGTGGTGTCGGCGATCCAGGGGCCCTCGCCCGAGGGATCGAGGACACCCTGCTCCAGCCACTCGTAGGTGCCCGTGAGGACACCCCTGACGACCTTGCGGTCGAGGTCGTCGGTGTTGGACCACAGACGGGTGAAGAGTTCCTCGATTCGGATGCGGGACTGGCGGCAGAACACGTCGGCGAGCTGGTAGGCCTCGCGGCCGTGCTCGCCGCGGGAGCGCAGCAGTTCGGCGCGCACGCAGGCCGCGCTCATCGCGAACAGTTCGGCGCCGATGTCGACGATCCGGCCGAGGAAGTTCTGCTTGGTCTCCATGCGGCCCTGCCAGCGGGACATGGCGTAGAAGGTGGAGCGGGCAAGCTTGCGGGCGTGGCGCTCGACGTACCGCAGGTGCGGGGAGAGGTCGACCTCGTGCCTGAACTCGGAGAAGGAGTTCGGGAGTTGACCGGGTCCCGCGACCAGCTTCGGCAGCCACCTGGCGTAGAAGACGCCCGCGCCCGCGCCTGCCCTCGCCTTGTCCTGGAGGGACTTGTCGGGGTCGATGAGGTCGCCGGCGACCGAGAGGTGGGCGTCGACGGCCTCGCGGGCGATCAGCAGGTGCATGATCTCCGTCGAGCCCTCGAAGATGCGGTTGATGCGCAGGTCTCGCAGGACCTGTTCGGCGGGGACCGCCCGTTCGCCGCGGGCGGCGAGGGAGTCGGCGGTCTCGAAGCCGCGGCCGCCGCGGATCTGGACCAGTTCGTCGGCCATCCGCCAGCCCATCTCGGAGGCGAAGAGTTTGGCCAGGGCGCCCTCGATGCGGATGTCGTTGCGGTCCTCGTCGGCCATCTGCGAGGACAGGTCGAGCACGGCCTCCAGGGCGAAGGTCGTCGCCGCGATGAAGGAGATCTTCGCCCCGACCGCCTCGTGGCCGGCGATGGGCCTGCCCCACTGCTCGCGGGCCGCCGACCACTCGCGGGCGATCTTCAGGCTCCACTTGCCGGCGGCCACGCAGGAGGCGGGCAGCGACAGCCGGCCGGTGTTGAGGGTGGTCAGCGCGATCTTCAGGCCCGCGCCCTCGGGGCCCACGCGGTTCGCGGCGGGGACGCGGACCCGGTGGAAGCGGGTGACGCCGTTCTCGATGCCGCGCAGTCCCATGAAGGAGTTGCGGTTCTCCACGGTGATGCCGGGCGAGTCCGCCTCCACGACGAAGGCGGTGATGCCGCCCTTGTGGCCCTCGCTCCTGGGCACCCTGGCCATGACGACCAGCAGGTCGGCGACGACGCCGTTGGTGGTCCACAGTTTCACGCCGTCGAGTACGTAGTCGTCGCCTTCTGGTACGGCGCTGGTGGCGAGGCGGGCCGGGTCGGAGCCGACGTCCGGCTCGGTGAGGAGGAAGGCGCTGATGTCGGTGCGGGCGCAGCGCGGCAGGAACCGCTGCTTCTGCTCGTCGGTGCCGAACAACTTCAGCGGCTGCGGTACGCCGATCGACTGGTGGGCCGAGAGCAGCACGCCGACCGCCGGGCTGACCGAGCCGACCAGGGCCAGTGCCTTGTTGTAGTACACCTGGGTCAGGCCGAGCCCGCCGTACTTGGGGTCGATCTTCATGCCGAGGGCGCCGAGTTCCTTGAGGCCGGCCACGACCTCGTCGGGGATGCGGGCCTCGCGCTCGATGAGGGCGCCGTCGATCCGCGTCTCGCAGAACTCGCGGAGCTTGGCCAGGAACTGCTCGCCGCGCCGCACGGCCTCGGCGGCGGGGAGGGGGTGGGGGTGGATGAGGTCGAGGCGGAAACGGCCCAGGAACAGTTCCTTGGCGAAGCTGGGCTTGCGCCAGTCCTGCTCCCGGGCGGCCTCCGCCACCTGCCGGGCCTCACGTTCGGTGACGACGGGCTTCTTGAGGGGTGGTGCGGACATGAGGCTCACCTCGCCGCGAATCGGGATCTCGGACCACATCGGTCACCGAATCGGTCACCGATGGGTGCTACCCGATCGTTGGTACCCGATCCGGGGCGGACCCACCACCCCTCGCGGGCCCGGCCGGCCGATGGTGACCGCGTACGACTTCGTGTCCGGACGGCCCTTGCCCTTGAAGACCTCGGTGGCGGACCCGATGCCGGAGACGTGTTTGTCGTTGCTCAGCGGCTTGCGCCGGACGAGTGCCTGGGTGAAGTCGTCGAGGTCGAGCGTGGCCCCGGTGGTGTTGGTGCGGCGGACGAACGAGTACACGTTCCAGCCGATGTCCCCACGGCACAGGTCCCACATGGCGCCGCCCAGGCTGACGCTGCCGTACTCGGTGCCCAGCGGGCCCGCGCCGCCCCGGCGGTCGAGCCGGATCATGACCTCGTCGGTGGGCTGGTCCTGCCAGTCCGCGGTGTTCTTGTCGTGCAGCCGCAGGTCGTGGGCGACGTTCATGACACCGGGGTTCACAAAGACGGAGAAGTCCCAGCTCACGGTCACCTTACCTGCGGTCGCCGACCCGGATCGGCAGCCCGGTCCTCGCCTTGTCGACCTTCCGGCCCCAGTGCCGGCCGAGGACGGTACCGGCGCAGGACTTCACGTCGTGGTCCTTGCCGGTGGCGCTGTCGGCCCAGTGTGGTCCTTGCCGGTGGCGCTGTCGGCCCAGTCGTGGTTCGTCCCCCAGGACACGGTCGAGCCCGTCGGGGAGTTGCCCCAGACGCACTGGCCGCCGACGGCCTTCACCTGGTTCCGGAGGTTGTTGTTCACGTAGTACTTGCCGAGCGTGAGGTGTCGAACGCCGCGCACTTCCTGCTCGACTCGCCCGCCCGGGCGACGGTCACACCGGCGGCGGCCGCGAGCGCGACCGAGGCGGCGACGAGGCCCCTCGCCGTCCAGGAGAGGCGGTGTCTGCGGTGTTGCATCGGGGGTCCTTCCGGGGAACGGTTCCTGTACGTCCTCCCGGTGGTCGCAGCGGGCACGCAGGGTTGCCGCGGCCCGTGGCATCCGGCCCGCCGAACCGTGCCGGGGAAACACCGGAGAAACCCAGTCGAAGCGCTTCGACAAACTATGGACACCAACTCCCGCTAGAGCTACTGTCAAACCACTCTCACCCGCCCTTGTTCCCCCTGCGCACTGTCGAAGCGCTTCACACATCTTGGAGAGCTGGATGGTCACCCTTGCCGAGGTCGCCCAGCACGCCGGAGTCTCGGCGAGCACGGTGAGCTATGTCCTCAGCGGCAAGCGGTCCATCTCCGCGACCACCCGGGAGCGGGTGGAGCAGAGCATCCGCCAGCTCGGCTACCACCCGAACGCGGGCGCGCGGGCCCTGGCCAGCAGCCGGTCGAACATCATCGCGCTGATGATCCCGCTGCGCACCGACATGTACGTGCCGGTGATGATGGAGATCGCCATCGCGGTCGCCACCACGGCGCGCACGCACGGCTACGACGTCCTGCTGCTCACCGGCGAGGAGGGCCCCGACGCGGTGCGCCGGGTCACCGGCAGCGGGCTCGCCGACGCGATGATCCTGATGGACGTCCAGCTCGACGACGAGCGGCTGCCGCTGCTGCGCGGCACCGACCAGCCGTCGGTCCTGATCGGGCTGCCCGCCGACACCACGGGCCTGACCTGTGTGGACCTCGACTGGAGCGCGACCGGCGCGCTGTGCGTGGAGCACCTGGCGACGTTCGGCCACCGCGACCTCGCCGTCATCGGCGAGGCGCCCGCGGTGTACGAGCGGCACACCGGTTTCGCCGAGCGCACCCTCGACGGACTCCGGTCCCGCGCGAAGGAACTGGGCCTGCGGGTGCTGCACCGCCCCTGCGAGAACGGGTACGACGCCATGGCGGTGACGCTGGCCCGGATCCTCGACGAGCGGCCCGGCACCACCGGCTTCGTCGTGCAGAACGAGTCGGCGGTCGAGCCGCTGCTCGCGCTGCTGCGCCAGCAGGGCCGGGCCGTCCCCGAGGACGTGTCGGTGGTCGCCATCTGCCCCGACCAGGTGGCCGTGCAGGCGTCGGTGCGGCTGACGTCGGTCGCCATCCCCGCGCAGGAGATGGGGCGGCGGGCCGTGGAGCAGCTGGTGGCCAAGCTCGACGGCCCGGGTGACGACGACGTGGTGCTGCTCGCCCCGGAGCTGACGGTCCGCGCGAGTTCGGGCCCCGCGCCGGTCGCTTCCTGACCGGACGGCCGCACCACCCGCGCACGCCCCCCGCTCGACCCGTACGTCTGCGCTCGCGCCGCCCGAGCTGCACGTCCCCGCTCGTCCCCACACGTCCCCGCACGTCCCCGCACGTCCCCGACGTCCCGCCCGACCGCACATCCCCGCACGCCTCCGCTCGTCCCCGACATCCCCGATGTCCCCGACGTCCCCGAGCCGCACCGGTGCCGTGTCCGTGGCACCCCCATGTCTCTTCCTCCTCCATGACTCACTCCTCCAGGAGCACAGGAGCACGCCACGTGAATCAGCCTGCCGAAAACCAGCCTCAGGTCAGCCTGGCGCAGTCGTCCCCCACCGTCGGCACCTTCCGCGAGCGGGACGGTGCGCTGGAGTGGAGCGGCCGCCAGGAGACCGTCCGTGTCGAGCCGTGGGGTCCGGACGGGGTCCGGGTCCGTGCGCGGCTCGGCGGTCCCGTCCTCGACGGTCTGCCCGGCGCGCTGCTCGCCGAGGCGCCGCCGGCCTCCTCCACGGTCGAGATCGAGGACGGGCGGGGCCGGCTGACGGTCGGCGCGCTCACCGTCGAGGTGGACGCCGAGGGCCTGATCCGGTTCCTGGACACCCGTGACGACCGGGAGCTGCTGGCCGAGGAGCGCGCCCACTTCTGGTGGCCCGGCCCGCGGCTCTACACGGCCGTAGGAGGCGGCCACCACCGTCTGGAGCAGCGGTTCGCCGCCTACGACGACGAGAAGCTCTACGGCCTGGGCCAGCACCAGCACGGGCGGCTCGACCAGAAGGGACTGGTGCTGGACCTGGTCCAGCGCAACGCCGAGGTCGGCATCCCGGTGCTCACCTCCAGCCGGGGCTACACCCTGCTGTGGAACAACCCGGCGATCGGCCGGGTGGAGCTGGCGCACAACGGCACCCGCTGGGTGGCCGACTCGGCCCGCCAGATCGACTACTGGGTCACCGCGGGCGCCCCGGCCGACGCCCAGCGCCGCTACAGCGCGGTGACGGGCCGTACGCCGATGCTGCCCAAGTGGGCGGCCGGCTTCTGGCAGTGCAAGCTGCGCTACCGCACCCAGGACGAACTCCTGGCCGTGGCACGGGAGTACAAGCGGCGCGGGCTGCCCCTGGACGTCATCGTGTGTGACTTCTTCCACTGGACGCACCTGGGCGAGTGGAAGTTCGACCCGAAGGAGTGGCCGGACCCGGCCGCGATGGTCCGCGAACTGGACGAGCTGGGCGTCAAGCTGGTGGTGAGCGTCTGGCCGTCGGTGTCCCCGCTGTCGGAGAACCATCCGGTGATGGAGCAGCGCGGCTACTTCATCGGCACCCAGTACGGCCCGATGGCGCACGCCGACTGGCCGGACAAGGAGGTCGCCACCCCGGTCCAGGTCGCCTTCTACGACGCCACCAACCCCGACGCCCGTGAGTTCGTGTGGTCACGGATCCGCGACAACTACCTCGCCCCCTACGGGATCACGGCGTTCTGGCTGGACGCCTGCGAGCCGGAGCTGAAGCCGGGCTTCCCGGAGAACCTGCGGTACTGGGCGGGGCCGGGCCTGGAGGTCGGCAACATGTACCCGGCCGAGAACGCCCGGACCTTCTACGAGGGCCTGCGCGCGTCCGGCTGCGGCGACGACGAGATCATCACCCTCAACCGCTCGGCGTGGGCGGGCAGTCAGCGCTACGGCGCCGCACTGTGGTCGGGTGACATCGGCACCGACTTCGCGACCCTGCGCCGGCAGATCGCGGCGGGTCTCAACACCGCTCTGTCGGGCATACCGTGGTGGAACACCGACATCGGCGGCTTCCACGGCGGCGACCCGGACGACCCGGAGTACCGCGAGGTGATGGTCCGCTGGTTCCAGTTCGGCGCGCTGTCCCCGCTGATGCGCCTGCACGGCTTCCGCGACCCGGGCATGCCGCTGGGCCCGGAGATGACCGGCGGCCCCAACGAGGTGTGGTCGTACGGCGAGGAGGCGGGGGCCGTCCTGGAGAAGTACCTGCGGCTGCGCGAGCGGCTGAAGCCGTACGTGCTCCACGTCATGCGGGAGGCGCACGAGGAGGGGCTGCCGGTGATGCGGCCGCTGTTCCTGGAGTTCCCCGACGACCGGGCGGCCTGGTCCGTCGACGACTCCTACCTCCTCGGCCGTGACCTGCTGGTCGCCCCGGTGCTGACGGCGGGCGCGACGGTGCGGACGGCCTACCTTCCGGCGGGCGCGCGCTGGACGGACGCGTGGACGGGTGAGACGTACGAGGGCGGGTCGGCCGTGACGGTCGACGCGCCGCTGGACCGGATCCCGCTGTTCCTGCGGGACGGGGCGCGGCTGCCCGTGGCCGGGTAGCCGCGGCGGACGGGGAAGCGCGGCCGGTCCCGTCCCGGGGAGGGGGGAGGGGCCGGCCGCGCCGCACCGACGGGGCGGGGCCGCTCACGCATGCCGGGCGGCCCCGCCCCGTCCGGTCAACTGCTGCTGACGGTGAGGTTGTTGGTCTGGAAGTTCAGGCCGCCCGGGGACGAGGTGATCTCGAAGCCGAACTGGACGTCGCCGATGGTCTCGTTGCCCATCCAGCCCTTGGTGTCCTTGATCCACTTGAGGATCGGGAGGATGTTCACGGTGCCGGACGACGAGTTCGAGGTGCGGATGAAGGAGAACACCTCGTTGGCGCCGTTGCTGCCCTTGTGGACGGTCCAGGTGTGACCGCCCAGCGTCACGGTGCCCTGGGAGGTGCCGAGGGGGCCGACGGCCCCGGTCTTGTTGACCCAGAGCATGATCTCGTAGTCGTAGTCGGTGTCCCAGATGTCGTACGAGGAGTTGTAGGCCCCCGACGACGGCACGGTGACGTTGTAGTTGCTGCTGAGGGAGCCCAGCGAGGTGATCGTCTTGTTGATCACCTTCTTGGCGTTCGGGTAGGACTTGATGCCGCCGGTGTTCGGGTGGTCGGCCCAGACGCCCCAGTTGGTGCCGGAGTTGGCCCAGACGCACTGGCTGCCGGCGCCGGAACCCCAGATGTTGTTGTAGAGGGTGTAGCCGTTGAGAACGGTGTTGCCCCACTGGTCGCAGGAGTTCCAGACGGCCGCCTGGGCGGGGGCGGCGGCGAGGCCGACGGTGGCGCCGAGCGCCAGGGCGGGGGCGAGCAGGGCCTTGGTGACCCTGCCGATGATGCGAGGTGCCATGGTGTCCCTTCCATGGGTGGGGGGATGCGGGGGAATGTGCGGGGAGCTACCACGTCCCCAGGGTGAGGACGTGGTCTTCTCCGGCGACGAGGTCGAGCGGCTCCGTGCCGGAGGAAGTCCGGACTTCGATGCGGTGCGTGCGGTGCGGTCGCAGGACGGCGCGGGCTCCGCCGGGACCCCAGGCGAGGTCGAGGACGGCACCGAACCGGGTGCGTACGCCGCGCAGTTCGCCCACCGGGAGGGCGGGGACGGGGGCGGGCAGCAGGACCAGCCGGTCGGGGGTCGACTGGACGAGCGCCTCGATGACGACGGCGGGCAGGGTGTGGGCGGCGTCCGCGTTGTAGACGTCGCGGCGGGGGTAGTGGGCGCTCATCAGGGAGGCGTGGAAGAAGTCGCCCTCCAGCACCCGGGCGAGCGCCTCGCCGACGCGCCGGCCGTCACGCAGCCGGGCCGCGACCAGCGCGTGGTGGAGGTGGCCGTGCGCGGAGTCGTTCTCGGCGCCGCGCAGTTCGAGGGCGCGGTGGGCGGCGGCCGCGAGCGCAGGGGTGTCGTAGGGGTTGATCTCGTCGAGGGGCCAGACGGCGTACAGGTGGCTGAGGTGGCGGTGGTCGTAGGTGTCGCCGAGGCCGGGCCAGGCCCATTCGGCGAGGGCGCCGTCGGCGTTGGTCCGGTGCGGCGGGAGCCGGTCGGCGAGGGCCCGCAGGCGGGCCGCGCCGTCCGGGTGGTACGCGGCGGCGGTACGCAGGGCGTGCCGGGCGGCGGACAGGTCCATGGCCGCGTTGATCGCGCCCCAGCTCCCGCCCGCGGGCCGGTTCTCCGGTGAGTAGGACGGCACGACGACGAGGTGTCCGTCGGCGTCGGTGCGGGTGAGGAAGTCCTCGTAGAACAGGGCGGTCTCGGCGAGCGCGGCGGCGGTGCGGGGGTCGTGTCCGCCGTGGGTGTCGTCGTGGTCGACGAGGGGCTTGAGCAGCCAGTCGGCGCCGGCCGTCCACAGGTGGAGCGGGTACTCGCGGCTGAAGTGGTAGGACAGTCCCGACTCGCCGTCGGTGTGCGGCGGGGCGACGATCCCCCGGGCGCCGAAGATCGCGCGGGCGTTCTCCCGCCAGTCGTCCAGCTGGCGGTGGACGAGGGCGGCGAGGGCCTCGGTGACCTCGGGCAGGGCGGCGGCCGCCGCCGACGCCGTCTGGAGGTTGAGGTTGGCGTCGGTGGTGAACGCGCCGGACCAGGCCGTGTCCCAGTCGCCGGTCCACAGGCCGGTGAGGCGGGGCGGGAGGAGGCCGCTCGCGCTGAGGAGGTGGTAGCGGCCGGCCGCGAAGAGCCGTTCCAGGAGCGCCGTGCTGCCGGGCCGTCCGAGGAGCTCCGAACCGGGCAGGGCGCGTTCGTCCGGGGCGGCGGCGAGGTCGAGGGCGACCCGTTCGTAGGCGGTGCGGTGGAGTGCCGTGTGGCGGTCGAGGAGGTCGTCGTACGTCCGTCCGGCGAGGACGGCCCGCAGGGCGCGGGTCTCCTCGGTGACGTCGAGGTCGCCGGTGTGGCGGCGGACGCGGGTGAGGAGCAGGACGGAGTCGGCGCCCTCGACGCGGGCGCCGGGGGCGGCGAGGGAGAGCCGGCCGCCGGTCACCGCGACGAGGGTGACGCCGGTGTAGCCGCGGTCGCTGTCCGGGTAGCGGGCGCGGAGACTGAGGACGGCGCCCTCCGGGGTGAGGAGCGCGCCGTGGCCCACGCCCAGGGCCGCGGGCACGTGGGGGAGCCGGTGATCGAGGGTGATGTCGAGGGTGAGTGCGGGGGCGGTGATGTGCTGGACGATGACGTCGTCCGCGCGGGAGACGAGGACGCGGCTGGTCCAGTCGGCGGTGGCGGCGGTGACCTCGCCGGTGCGGAAGTCGACGGCACGGCGGTAGTCGCGGGCGTCGGCGTCCGGCCGGCGGAGCCGGATCTGGAACGCGGGGTGGAAGGGCTGCACCCACTGCATGGGCCGTCCGTCGGTGAAGTCCTCGGCCGCCGTGAGGTCCCCGGCGAGCAACCGGTCCTGGAGGGCGGGGAGTTCGGCGGCGAGCCGCGGGGGTTCGGCGTGTTCGGCGCCGTTGGGGCGGACGAGGGTGTGGTGGGTGACGACGACACGGTCGTCGTCCGGATCGCCGAACACGAGGGCGCCGTGGTGGCCGTTGCCGCTGAGGAAGCCGTCCTCCCAGCGGGCGGCCGGGCGCGGTTCCCAGGTGCCGTGGACGGGGCCGCCGGTCATGACGAGAGCACCGCGACGCCGTAGCGGCCGAGGGTGATCCGGTCCGTCACCCCGGCGTCGGTGAGGAGGTCCCGGTGGGTGCCCGGCACGTCGACGGTCACGGTCCCGCGCCCGTGGTTGAGCAGGAACAGCAGGTCACCGCGGCGGACGGCCTCGACCCGGTCGGGCAGGCCGGCGAGCGCCGGGGCGGCCCCCGCGCCGGCCGCGATCCGGGCGAGCAGGTCGCGCAGGGAGTCGGGTTCGGGGAGCGTCGAGACGTACCAGGCGCGGTCCCTGCGGAGCACGGCGGGCAGGCCGTCGAGGTCTCCGCCCCGGTAGGAGGCCTCCGCCACGGCGTCGTCGGTCTTCTCGATCTCCTCAGACCACAGAGTGCCGCGGAAGCCGTCGCACGCGGCGTGCTCCTGCGGGTCCAGCGGCCACCACTCGTGCAGGGTGCGGATGCCGAACAGCTCGCGCAGCCGGGCGTCCATCCCGCCGGGGCGGACCCGGTCGTCCTCGTCGGCGACGCCGGTCAGGAAGCCGCTGACGAGGGTGCCGCCGCCGCGGACGTAGGCGAGGAGGTTGTCGACGGCGGCGTCGGTGAGGAGGTAGAGCTGCGGGACGACGACCAGCTTGTATCGGCCGAGGTCGTGTTCGGGGTGGGCGAAGTCGGTGGTGAGGTGGGACTCCCACAGGGCGCGGTGCCAGGCCTGCAGGACGGCCGCGTGCTCGACGTGCGCGGAGGGCCGGCCCTCCTGGGAACTCGCCCACCAGGCGTCCCAGTCGTGCAGGACCGCGATGTCGTTCACGCTGTGGCTGCCCGCCACCCGCGCCGAGATGCGGGCGAGGTCGGCGCCGAGCTGCTTGACCTCCTGGTGGGTGCGGCCCTCCTCCCCCGCGTGGCTGACCATGCCGGAGTGGAACTTCTCCGCGCCCTGGCGGGACTGGCGCCACTGGAAGTAGCAGACGGCGTCGGCGCCGCGGGCCACGGCCTGGAGGGACCACAGGCGGTTGAGGCCGCGCGGCTTGGGGTGGTTCGCCCCGCGCCAGTTGACCGGGCCGGCCGCCTGTTCCATCAGCATCCAGGGGCCGCGGGCCTGCGAGCGGGTCATGTCCTGGACGAGGGCGCCGTGCTGGGCGCCGAGCGGGTCGCGGGGGTCGGGGTAGAGGTCGACGGAGACGACGTCCTCCTCCGCGGCCCAGCGCCAGGCGTCCTGGCCGGCCCACAGCGGCATGAAGTTGCTGGTCACCGGCAGGTGCGGGGTGGCCCGGCGGACGATGTCCCGCTCGGCCGTGAAGCACTCCAGGAGCATGTCGGAGGTGAACCGCTTGAAGTCCAGCACCTGGGTGGGGTTCTTCAGGTAGTGGGCGTGGCGGGGTGTGTGGACCTCGGCCCAGTCGCCGTAGCCCTGGCTCCAGAAGGCGGTGCCCCAGGCCTCGTTGAGGGCGTCGAGGGCGCCGTACCGGGCCCGGAGCCAGTGGCGGAAGCGGGCGGCGGCCTCGTCGCTCCAGTCGTAGGTGCAGTACTCGTTGTTGATGTGCCACATGGTGAGCGCCGGGTGGCCGCCGTAGCGGGTGGCGAGGTCCTCGGTGATGGCGGCGGCGAGGCGGCGGTAGGTGGCGCTGGAGTGCGAGAAGTGCTGGCGTCCGCCCCACCACTCGGTGCGCCCGTCCTGGTCGACGGGGAGCGTGTCGGGGTACAGGTGGCCCATCCAGGGCGGCGGCGAGGCGGTGGGGGTGGCCAGGACGACGCCGACGCCGTGGGCGTGCATCAGGTTCATGAGCCGGTCCAGCCAGCCGAACTCCCTGGCTCCCGGGCGGGGTTCGAGTTTCGCCCAGGAGAAGACGCCGAGGGTGACGGAGTTGACGCCGGCGTTCTTCATCAGCCGGACGTCCTCCTGCCACACCTCCTCGGGCCACTGCTCCGGGTTGTAGTCGCCGCCGAAGAGGATGCGGCCGTTCGTCACCGTGTTCAGGCCGGGCATCGGACGGGCTCCCGGTACTGGATGCCTCGCCCGGCGGCGGCGAGGTGGACGCGGAACGGACGCATGACACATACCTCGTTCTGGGAGGAGGGAGGAGGAGGGAGCGGGGGGAGGGGGAGGGAGGGGGAGCGCCCTCGAGAGGGGGCGGGAGCGGCGCGGCCGGTCCGGCGGAGCCGCGGCCGTGGGGCCGGGCGGCTCCTCGGGACCTCACCGGGCCTCAGCCCTTGACCGCCCCCGTGAGCATGCCCTTCTTGAAGTGCCGCTGGACGAAGGGGGAGGCGATCGCCACGGGGATGAGGGCGAGGACCATGACAGCCATCTGCAGTCCCAGGGAGGAGAGTTCACCGGTGCGGACCGCCTGCTGGAGGCCGGTCGGCGCCTCGCTGTTCTTCTGGACCAGCTGGATGAGCACGTTCTGCAGCGGCATCATCTGCTGGTCGGAGAGGTAGATGGAGGCGTTGAACCAGGCGCTCCAGTAACCGACCGCGTAGAAGAGGGAGATGACGGCCAGCACCGCCCGTGACAGCGGCATGACGATGGTCAGCAGGATGCGCAGGTCACTGGCACCGTCGATGCGGGCGGACTCGGTGAGTTCGGGTGAGATCCCCATGAAGAAGGCACGCAGGACGAGGATGTTGAAGACGCTGACCGCGCTCGGCAGGATCAGGGACAGGTAGGTGTCGGTGAGGCCCAGCGTCTGCACCAGAAGGTACGTCGGGATGAGGCCCGCCCCGAAGAACATGGTCGCCATCATGGTCATCAGGAAGAACCGGTGGCCCAGGCTGCCCGGCCGGGACAGACCGTAGGCCGCGAGCACCGACACCGTCATCGAGAACAGCGTGCCGAAGAGCGTGACCCCGAGCGAGACCATGATCGCCCGGCTGACCTGGCCGCCGCTGAGCAGTTCCGTGTAGTTGACGAAGGTGATGCCCTGGGGGATCACGACGAGGCCGCCGGCCCGGTCGATCACGGGTTTCGGGGAGAGGCTGGTGACGATCACGATCCACAGCGGACCGAGGACCGCCAGGCAGCACAGGACCAGGAATCCGCCCTTCGCGGTGAGTCCGGCCCTGCTGGGCGGCTCCTCCCACACCGGGCGGGCGGGAGCCTTGAGGCTGCGGACGAGCTGCGTGTTGAGGCTCACTTCTTGTACACCCCCTGCTCGCCGAGCAGGTGTGCGAACTTGTTCGCGCCCAGGACGAGACAGATGCCGATGGCGCCCTTGACGAGGCCGACCGCGGCCGCGTAGCTGAAGTCGCCGTTCTGGATACCCATGTTCCACACGTAGGTGTCGAGGACCTCGCTGGCCCCGACGCCGACCGCGTCCCGCTGGAGCAGGAACTGCTCGAAGCCGACGCTCAGCGCGTCGCCCACCCGCAGGACCAGCAGCAGCGCGATCACCGGGCGCAGCGCCGGCAGCGTCACGTGCCACATGCGGCGCCAGCGTCCCGCGCCGTCCATCGCCGCGGCCTCGTACAGGTCGGTGCTGACGGCGGCCAGCGCGGCGAGGAAGACGATGATCCCCCAGCCCGCGTCCTTCCACACGGCCTGTGCGGTGACCAGGTACTTGAACAGGTCCGCGTTGGTCATCAGGTCGAAGCCGCTCCACCCGTGGTCCTCGAGGGTCTGCGCGATGATGCCCGCGCCCCCGAAAACCTGCTGGAAGACGGTGACCACGAGGACCCACGAGAAGAAGTGCGGCAGGTACATGATCGCCTGCGCAACGGCCCGGACCCGGGGCCGGACCACGCTGTTGATGAGCAGCGCGAGGGCGACGGGGATCGGGAAGTAGAGCACCAGTTGCAGCAGGAACAGCACGACGGTGTTCTTCGCGGCGCTCCAGAACAGCGGGTCGTCGACCATCCGGGAGAACTGCTCCACACCGACCCAGGGACTGTGGAAGATCGCCGTGACGCCGTTGCTGGAGACGTACGGGTCGTAGTCCTGGAAGGCGACGACGTTGCCGAGCAGCGGGACGTAGTTGAAGAGCAGGAGCAGCCCGATGACCGGCATCGTCATCAGGATGAGCGCGCGGTCGCGGCGCCACCTGATCCGCCGGGGAACCCTGGCCGCCCGGCCCGCCGTGCGCGGCACCCGCCCCTTCACCGCGGCGGCGGCCGCCGCGGCCGCCGGTTCCTCGACGGCCGCGGGGGGACGGGTCCCGTCGGGTCTGCTGCCGGCCGTGAGAGACATCAGTTGCCACTGCCGTTCTTGTCGAGGAGCTGCTTGTACCAGTCGCGCAGCTTCTCGCCGCCGGAGGACTTCCAGGTGGAGATGGCGGCCTGCACGTCGGAAAGTTTCCGGTTGCCGCGCACGTAGTCGATCTCCAGCTGCTCGAACTGGCTGGAGAGGTTGGCGTAGCGGGTCGGCTCGACGATGTTCATGCCGTACGTGGACGTCTTCTTCGCGAAGGCGCCCATCCTCTGCTGCCACTCGACCTGCTTGCGGGCGATGTCGGGGTAGTCGGGGTGGGCGAAGTAGGCGGCCGGCGCCGCCAGCATCACCCAGGCGTTGATGACCTCGGAGTTGCCCTGGTCGGTCTTGACCGGGACGCCGTCCTCGACCGTGTAGTGGGTGCCCTCGACGCCGTAGTCGACGAGCATGCGCTCCTTGGTGCCGTAGGGGGCGGCCGCGAAGTTGGCGGCGGCCAGCGCGTTCTCCACCGTCTCCTTGGAGGCGCCCTTGCGGATCATCGACCAGATGTTGGCCGGCTGGGAGGCGTGCAGCTTCGGGGCGCCGCCGTCGGGGCCGAAGATGTCCATGGCGTCGACCTCGAAGTCCGGGTTCGCCGCGGCCTGTTCGGCGGTCTTGCCGTACCAGGCGGACATGTCGTTGTTGTACACCAGGATCTGTCCGGCGGTGAACCGCTGGCCCGCGTCACCCGAGCGCGCCTTGTCGTCGGGGTGCACCACGCCGGCGTCGAACAGTTTGCGGGCCCACTCCAGGGCCTCGAGGTACTCGGGCTGCTCGATGCGGTAGGTCACCTTGCCGTCGGTTCCCATGTCCCAGCCGAGCGTCCCGGAGGAGCGGACGCCGAAGACGTTGAAGGCGGTCCAGGACATGTCGCCGCAGGCGTACACCTTCGCCTTGGCGCTGGTGGCCTCCTTGGCCCAGCTGAGGAACTCGTCGGGCGACTTCGGTACGGAGTAGCCCTTCTTGTCGAAGAGGTCCTTGCGGTAGTAGGGCACGATGAAGGTCGCGTCGGCGGTGGGCATGGGGATGCCGCGCAGCGCGCCGCCGAAGATGCCCATGCGCCAGGCGTCGGAGGGGATCGCCGCCAGGTTCGGGTACTTCTTGACCTTGTCGCCCGCCAGGTAGGGGCCCAGGTCCATGAACTTCGCGGTGACCGCGTTCGAGATCTTGCCGACCAGTTCCCAGCTCGGCACGACCACCATGTCGGGTATGGAGCTGGAGGCGAGGACGGCGCCGAGCTTCTGGCCGTAGGTGTTGCCGTCCTGGTTCTGCCAGGTGATCTTGGTGCCCGCCAGGGCGTCGAGCGACGTGTAGTAGGCGCAGCCGGGCTTCGGCGGGGAGCCCCAGAACGGCGACATGATCTTGACGGGGGCGCCGGTGCCGAGCTTGTCCGGGACCGACGTGGCGAGCGTCGTGAGGTCGACCTTGCCGGTGTAGCCGGCCGCCGAACCGTTCTTCGACGGCAGGTCCGGCTTGGCGACCGTGCTGGCGACGAACGCCGGGAGCAGCTTGCCCGCGGCCTTCCCCGAGGTGGTGCCCTCCTTCGAGCCGCTGTCCGACCCGCCGCAGGCGGCGAGCAGCGGCATCCCGCCCGCCACCGCTGCGGTGGCGACCGCCGTGGAGGCGAGGAAGCTTCTCCGGCTGGGTCCGGAAGGACCGGAAGAGGGGGAAGCGGCGTTCGGCGTCATTGCGTCAACCCTTCATGGCGCACCAGGACACCCGGCGGTGGCCGTCGGCTGCGGTGTCTCGAGTGGAACTGGCTGAGCTGAAGCGCCCCGGTCCCCGATCATCGGAGGTCTGCCCGCCCGATGGCGGTGGCTCCGCACTGTCGAAGGATCGTCGAAGCGCTTCGATGTTGCAGTGAGGTTAAGTGAAGGCATGGGGGTGCACAAGAGTCGCTCCCAAGATTCCTCGGAGGTGTTCGGGATTGCCCCACGCTCATGCCCGGCTTGAGATGACGACCATGAGTCCCCGTCGTTACCGTGGGGTCTCTTGACACCCACCCCGGGGCCGAATGAGCATCGAAGCGCTTCGAAAGCGTCTTCCCGCTCCATCGCAAAGGGAACCTCACGTGACCGCATCCACGCCGCCCACCCCACCGTTCCGCGATTCGCGTCTGCCGTTCGCGAAGCGCATCGACGACCTGCTGTCGCGACTGACCCTCCGGGAGAAGATCTCCTTCCTGCACCAGTTCGCGCCCGCCGTGGAACGGCTCGGCATCGAGGCGTTCCGCACCGGCCAGGAGGCGCTGCACGGGGTGGCGTGGATGGGCCCGGCGACGGTGTTCCCGCAGGCCGTGGGGCTGGGCGCGACCTGGAACCCGGAGCTGGTGCGGCAGGTGGGCGAGGCGGTGTCCAGGGAGGTCCGCGCGATGCGCGCCCACGACGAGCGGGTCGGCCTCAACGTCTGGGCGCCCACGGTGAACCTGCTGCGCCACCCCCTGTGGGGCCGCAACGAGGAGGGCTACTCCGAGGACCCGAGGCTCACCTCCGCCATCGCCACCGCCTACACGCACGGTCTGCGCGGCGAACATCCGACCTACTGGCGGACGGCCCCGGTGCTCAAGCACTGGCTGGCCCACAACAACGAGACCGGCCGGGACGTCACCTCCTCCTCGGTCCGCCCGCGCGTGCTGCACGAGTACGACCTGCGGGCCTTCCGCGACACGGTCGAGGCGGGCGCGGTGGCCGGGGTGATGCCCGCGTACAACCTGGTCAACGGGCGCCCCAACCACGTGTCGCCGTACCTGCGCGAGCAGCTGCGGGCCTGGACCGGACAGGAGCTGCTGGTCTGCTCGGACGCGGGCGCGCCCTCCAACCTGGTCGACTCCGAGCACTACTTCGACACCCACGAGGAGGCGACGGCGGCCTCGCTGACCGCCGGCGTGGACAGCTTCACCGACCACGGCACCGACGGCTCGAAGATCGTCGAGCGGGTCACGGGGGCGTACGAGCAGGGGCTGCTGACCGAGGCGGACATCGACGCGGCGGTCCGCCGTCAGCTCTCGGTGCGGTTCCGGCTGGGCGAGTTCGACCCGCACCACGACCCGCACGCGGGCACCGGCGCGTTCGACACCCCGGCCCACCGCGCCCTCGCCCGGGAGGCCGCCGAACAGGCGGTGGTGCTGCTGCGCAACGACGGTGTGCTGCCGCTGGCCGCGGACGCCCGGATCGCGGTGGTGGGCCTGCTCGCCGACGAGTGCAAGCTCGACTGGTACAGCGGCACCCTGATCCACCGCTCCACTCCCCTGGAGGGGCTGTACGAGCGGTTCGGCACGGAGCGGGTGGAGTTCGCTGAGGGGGTGGACCGGGTCCTGCTGCGGACCGCCGCCGGAACGTTCCTCAAGGTGTTGCCGGCCCCCGACTCCCCCGACGAGGCGCGCGGCGCCGAGGGCGCCCTCGACCCGGCACTGCTCGCGGGCCGCACCGACCTCCCCCCGCTCACCACCGACCCCGACGGCACCGAGTTCGCCCTGGTCGACTGGGGCGAGGACGTGCTCACCCTGCGCGCCCCCGACGGCCGCTACCTCTCGGTCGCCGAGGACGGCTTCCTGCGCGCCTCCGCGGAGCAGCCCGGCGGCTGGGTCGTGCAGGAGACGTTCCGCCTGGAACCCCATGGCGACGGTCACCTCCTGCGGCATCTCGGCACGGGTCGCCACGTCCGGGTCGCCGCCGACGGCGTGAAGGTTGCCGACGAGGATCCCGAGGTGTTCGACCTGGTCGTCACCGAGCGCGGCGCGGAGGCGGTGGCGCGGGCGGCGGCCGGGGCGGACGTGGTCGTGGTGGTGGCGGGCAACGACCCGCACATCAACGGCCGCGAGACCGAGGACCGTACGACCCTGCGGCTGCCCGGCCAGCAGGAGCGGCTGCTGGAGGCCGCCCGGACCGTGAACCCGCGGACGGTGCTGGCGCTGGTGTCGGCGTACCCGTACGCGATCGAGCCGGAGCGCCTGTCCGCGGTGCTGTGGACGGCGCACGGCGGGCAGGCCGCGGGCACCGCCCTGGCCCGGGTGCTGGCCGGTGACGTCTCCCCCGCCGGCCGGCTCCCGCAGACCTGGTACGCGGGCGACGCGGACCTGCCCGACCTGCTGGACTACGACGTGATCGGTGCCCGCCAGACGTACCTCTACTTCGAGGGCGATCCGCTGTTCCCGTTCGGGCACGGCCTGTCGTACGCCTCGTTCGGGTACGCCGACCTGGCGGTGCGGGTCGGGGAGGACTCGGTGCGGGTCTCCTTCACGGTGACCAACACCGGCGAGGTGACCGCCGACGAGGTCGCCCAGCTCTACGTACGGGCGGTCGACCCCTCGGTCCCGCGTCCCCGGCGTGAGCTGCTGGCCCACCAGCGGGTCACGCTGGCACCCGGCGCCCGGACGGAACTGTCCTTCGAGGTGGCGCTGTCCGCCTTCGCGTTCTGGGACGTGGCGCGGGGCGGCTGGCGCCGCGAACCGGGGGCGTACGACCTGCTGGTCGGTGCGTCCAGCGAGGACGTGCGGCTGCGGAAGACGGTGATGCTGGACGGCGATGCGGCCGCCCCCCGTCCGGTCCTGCGCGACGGGCTGGCCGCCGTCGACTTCGACGAGCACAGCGGCGCGGAGATCGTGGACCGCACGAAGGTGTCGGGCGACGCGGTGACGCCCGCGGCGGGCGGCACGGCCGAACTGCTCTACCGGGCCTGCGACTTCGGCGCCGGTGTCACGGGGGTGACGCTGGAGGTGGCGGGCGGGGGCACGGTGGAGATCCGGTCGGCCGACGGACCGCCGGTGACCCTGACCCTCGGCACGCCCACGCCGGGGCCGTACGCCTACACCACGCTCGAGGCCCCCTTCACCGCCGAGGGCGTCCACGACCTGCGCATCGGGCTGCGCGGCCCGCTGCGGCTCGCGCTCGTCGGCTTCTCCGGTCGAGGGTCCGGGGACGGCTGACGCGACGAAGGGGCCCGGCACCGGTAGGCATCGGTGCCGGGCCCCTTCCGGGACACGTCAGAGAGCGAGACCGGTGAGGACCAGCACGCGCTCGTAGGTGTAGTCGTCCATCGCGAACCGCACGCCCTCGCGGCCCACCCCGGACTGCTTCGCACCGCCGTACGGCATCTGGTCGGCACGGTAGGAGGGCACGTCGCCGATGATCACGCCGCCGACCTCCAGCGCCCGGTGGGCGCGGAAGGCGGCCTGGAGGTCGTGCGTGAACACGCCCGCCTGGAGGCCGTACTTGGAGTCGTTGACGGCGGCGAAGGCCTCGGCCTCACCGTCCACCTTGCGCACGGTGAGGACCGGCCCGAAGACCTCCTCGCAGGAGATCGTGGCGCTCTGCGGCACGTCGGTGAGGACGGTCGGCGCGTAGGAGGCGCCCTCGCGCTTGCCGCCGGCGAGGAGCGTGGCGCCCGCCGTGACCGCCTCGTCGACCCACGACTCGACGCGCCTGGCCGCGTCCTCGCTGACCAGCGGGCCGACGTCGGTCCGGTCGTCGGAGGGGTCACCGGTGACCTGGGCCTCGACGGCGGCGACGATGCGCGGCAGCAGCCGGTCGTACACGGAGGCGTCGGCGATGACCCGCTGCACGGAGATGCAGGACTGGCCGCCCTGGTAGTTGGAGAAGGTGGCGATGCGGGTCGCGGCCCAGTCGAGGTCGGCGTCGCTCGCGAAGTCGCCGAGGACGACGGCCGCGCCGTTGCCGCCCAGCTCCAGGGTGCAGTGCTTGCGCGGCACCGAGTCCATGATCGCGTAGCCGACCTTCTCGGAGCCGGTGAAGGAGATCACCGGCAGCCGCTCGTCCTGGACGAGGGCGGGCATGCGGTCGTTGGAGACCGGCAGGATGCTCCACGAGCCGGCGGGCAGGCCGGTCTCGGCGAGCAGCTCACCGAGGATCAGGCCGGAGAGCGGGGTGGCCGGGGCCGGCTTCAGGATGATCGGCGCACCGGCCGCGATGGCGGGGGCGACCTTGTGGGCGCACAGGTTCAGCGGGAAGTTGAACGGCGCGATGCCGAGCACGACCCCCTTGGGGAAGCGCCGGGTGAGGGCCAGCCGGCCCTGGCCGCCGGCGTCGGTGTCGAGCCGCTGGGCCTCGCCGCCGTTGAACCGGCGGGCCTCCTCGGCGGCGAACCGGAACACGGACACCGCCCGGCCGACCTCGCCCCGCGCCCACTTGATCGGCTTGCCGTTCTCGCCGGAGATCAGCTGGGCGATCTCCTCGGTGCGCTCGGCGAGCCGCTTGCTGACGTGGTCGAGAGCGGCGGCACGGACGTGCGCCGGGGTGGCGGCGAACTCGTCCCGCACGGCGTACGCGGCGGCCACGGCCTCCTCGACCTGCGCGTCGGTCGGCACGCTGACCCTGCCGACGAGACGGCCGTCCCACGGGGAACTGACGTCGAAGCTGTCCTCGCCGGTGACCTGGCGGCCGGCGAGCCAGAAGGCGTGGGTGGAGGTCATAGGAGTCCCGGCCCTTCCGCGTAGTGGGGTGTGCTGGCTTTTCCTGGTCCACGGTAGGGGCGCGGGGGCGAAGGGGCGCTTGTCCGAGTCGTAGTGGTGGGGGCGGGGGGTACTCCGGTTTGGCGAGGTCGGTGCCGACGCGGCGGAGGTCCGGCCCGGTCTCCTACCGGGCGGTCCGCCGCAGGAACAGCCACAGCGCCCCCAGCAGCAGCACGCCCAGGCACCAGCTCGCCGCCACGTCCAGGGGCCAGTGGTAGCCCCGCCGTACGAGCCCGAAGGAGACGGCCGCGACCAGGACGACGGCCGTGGCGGCAACCGTCCGGCGGGCCGGCCGGGAGCCGAGCCGGGGCAGCAGGACGAGCACGGCCGCCCCGTAGGCCACGGCCGCCGTCGCGGTGTGCCCGGAGGGGTAGTACCCGGTGGCCGGCGGCACGGCGGGCGTGCCCGGCCGGTCCGTCCACTCCTTCAGCGGTACGACGATCAGCGGCACCAGCACCATCAGCGCCGCCCCGGCGAGGGACGGCAGCCACCACCGCGGCACGCCCGCGGACCGCGCGCGCCGGGCGGCGTACCCGGCGATCAGTACCAGCACCGGGACCGCGACCTGCACATCGCCCAGGTCGGCCAGCAGTTCGGCGCCCCGGTCGGGGTGCACGAGAGCCCGGCTCAGGCGCGCGTCCAGGTCCAGCAGGGGCCCCTCGGCGGCGACCTGCCAGGTGATCAGGGCGAGCAGGAGCGCGGGCAGGCCGAACAGCAGCGTGCCCAGGGCGGCGCGTCCGGGGACCGGCGGCGCCGCGGTGCCCTCGGCCTCCGGGTGGGAGCGGGTCGACATGGGCCCCAGCTTGTCAGGAACGGGTGTGCTCCAGGATCGCGGCGTCCGGCGGGGCGCGCCGGCGGGGCCGCGCTCCTCCTCCCGGAGGTGGATGCCGGGGGCGGTGTCGACGTGGCGGTGCATGGGGCCCCTGGCGCGGTACGGGGCGAGACGTGCCGTGTCGCAAGCGAGCGCAAAAGAAGACCCCGATGTGAACCGGGGTCCGCGGGCAGTGGCGTGTCTCCGGGCGGCCTCTGTCCCAGAAGGAGGTCGGCCGCCCCGGAACTGGGGGGATGGTTCCGGGGCGGCCGTCCGGATCGGGATGCCGCGCGCCCCGGGGGGTCTGGGGCGGGCGACCGTCCGATCGGTGAGGAGATGCGGAGCGGGCAGCTCCGGTCGTGTGCGCGAGGCACGACCAGGTCGAAGCCGGGGAGGCCCCGTCCTGGGTTCGCCCACAGTCCCCTGTGGGCGGGGGGTATCTCTCATCTGGGAAGAACCTACGGCAGCGACCGGCGGGACGACAGACTGATCCGCCTCCCGCCATCCACCCCGCACACGTTCTTCACACGCTCTGCCCGGCCCGGAATTCCGTGGCTCCCGGACCGGACGCGCAGGGCCTGCCCGGGACACGGGCGACCGCTCGCCCGGGAGGCGGGTGAGAGTCCGCTCAGACGCCGGCGAAGGCCTGCTCGATGATGTCGAGGCCCTCGCCCAGCAGGTCCTCGCCGATCACCAGCGGCGGCAGGAAGCGCAGCACGTTGCCGTAGGTGCCGCAGGTCAGGACCAGCAACCCCTCCTGGTGGCAGGCCTTGGCGAGCGCGGCGGTCGCCTCGGGGTTCGGCTCCTTCGTCGTGCGGTCCTTGACCAGCTCGACGGCGATCATCGCGCCGCGGCCGCGCACGTCGCCGATGATGTCGAACTTCTCCTGCATGGCGGTCAGGCGGCCCTTCATGACCTCCTCGATCCGCTTCGCCCTCGCGTTGAGGTCCAGCTCCTTCATCGTCTCGATGGAGCCGAGCGCGCCGGCGCAGGCGACCGGGTTGCCGCCGTAGGTGCCGCCGAGGCCGCCCGCGTGCGCGGCGTCCATGATCTCGGCACGGCCGGTGACGGCGGCGAGCGGCAGACCGCCCGCGATGCCCTTGGCGGTGGTGATCAGGTCGGGGACGATGCCCTCGTCCTCACAGGCGAACCACTGGCCGGTGCGGCAGAAGCCGGACTGGATCTCGTCGGCGACGAAGACGATGCCGTTGTCGGCGGCGAACTGGCGGATCGCGGGCAGGAAGCCCTTCGCCGGCTCGATGAAACCGCCCTCGCCGAGCACCGGCTCGATGATGATCGCGGCCACGTTGTCCGCGCCGACCTGCTTGGAGATCTGGTCGATGGCCTGCGCGGCGGCCTCGGGGCCGGCGTTCTCGGCACCGGTCGGCCAGCGGTAGCCGTAGGCCACCGGCACCCGGTAGACCTCGGGCGCGAACGGGCCGAAGCCGTTCTTGTACGGCATGTTCTTGGACGTCAGCGCCATCGTCAGGTTCGTCCGGCCGTGGTAGCCGTGGTCGAAGACGACGACCGCCTGGCGCCTGGTGTACGCGCGGGCGATCTTGACGGCGTTCTCGACGGCCTCGGCACCGCTGTTGAACAGCGCGGACTTCTTGGCGTGGTCGCCCGGGGTCAGCTCCGCGAGGGCCTCGGCGACCTCGACGTAGCCCTCGTAGGGGGTGACCATGAAACAGGTGTGGGTGAAGTCGGCGAGCTGTGCGGCGGCCCGGCGTACGACGGCCTCGGCGGAGGCGCCGACACTGGTCACCGCGATACCGGAGCCGAAGTCGATCAGACGGTTGCCGTCGACGTCCTCGATGATGCCGCCGCCCGCGCGCGCGGTGAACACCGGCAGCACAGAGCCCACGCCCTGCGCGACCGCGGCGACGCGGCGGGCCTGAAGCTCCTGCGACTTCGGGCCGGGGATGGCGGTGACGACGCGGCGCTCCTGCGGAAGTGCGGTCATGGGGGCTCCCTGATGATCTTGCGTACCGGGCGTACCGGGGTGCGTCCGCACGGACGCACAGGTCCTTTTCTCGCAGGTTAGGCCGGGTGAGGGGGTGCGGGCATGCTCCATGTGGGCGTTGTCGGCGACCTCCGTTGTCCGTCGTGGACATAGCCGCTGAGGGGGTCCGCCGCCGGCGCCCGGCCGCGTAAGCGGTGAACTCCCCAGGCGGGGGCGTTAGATTGACCCGGCGATGGTGGACGGAGCGGCCGGTCAGGGGGCAGGGGCGATGGACAGCGACGGGACGCAGGACGCGCGGGGCACGCACGCGGATCCCGTGCCGCGCCCGGCGGTGCCGCCGGAGCGCCCCGCCGGACCTCCCGGTGTGCCGCCCCGGCCGGGCCAGGCGCCGCCGCTGCCCGCCGGTGCTCCGCCCCGGCCCGCAGGCGAGCCGTCGGTGCCGCAGGCCGGCGGGCCGGGCGCCCGGGCCTCCTCCGCGGTCGCGGCGTGGCTGAACGAGTCCCGTGCCACCGCCCGGCCGGGCATCTGGCGGTTCGGGTACCGGCTGCCGAAGGGCGCGCGGGCGACCGAGCGGCTCGCGCCCGTCACCGTCGTCGGCCTGCTCATCCCGCTGGTGGTGGCGCTGGTGCTGTGGTCGCTGTGGCGCCGCGGCGGCCTGCCGTACCAGTTCGCGCCGTTGCGGCTGTTCACCCCGGACGACTGGTGGTGGGGCGGCACGCTCGCCTCCCCGAAGACCATGGAGGGCGCCGAGGCCAGGGTGGTGTACGACGGCGTCTTCTTCGCCGTCCTGGTGTACGCCATGGGGCGGCTGGGCAGCTGGCCCGACGTCGTACGCCACTTCGTCGGCCGTCGGCCGCAGCCCGCGCGGGCGCTGCTCGGGCTGCTGGGCGCCCTGGTCGCCCTGAGCTTCGTGTTCCCGGACGCCTTCCCGGGAGTGGGCTGGGACCCGCTGCCCGTCGTCGACCCGCTGTTCTCCCTGGTCGCCCTGATCGCCGGCGGCTACGGCCTGTTCGCCTCCCGGCTGTTCACCGACTCGCTGTACACCGTGGTCACCCTGCTCGTGGTGTGGCCGTTCGCGCTGGTCGGCGACTGGTGGCCGTACCTGAGGAAGCGGCTCGCCGCCCGGCGCGCGGCCGCCGGTCCCCGGACGCCCGTTCCCGTCGAGCGGCCGCGTGCCGAGTGGCCGGAGCTGCGGGACGCCGGGCAGCACGAGGCGGCCGAGGTGCTGACTGCCGAGGTCACGGCCGGGCGGATGAACGACGTCGACTGCGCGCGCGTCACCCGCGCGTGGACGACGGGCCGTCCGGACTTCCGCGAGACCGTGCTGCGGCGGGCCGGGGCCGCCTGGACCCACCCCTCCGGCTCCCGCGACCTGCCGGGGCGCACCGGGCGCCACGACCTGCTCGCGCACCAGGTGCGCATCGGGCGGTGGGTGGCCGCCGAGCGCGCCCCGGCGGCTTACCACGACGCGGGCGCGGCGCTCGGCCCGGACGTGCTGGGCACCTCGCTGCTCGCGGTCGGCCCGTCCGGCTCGGGCAAGACGCGGACGCTGGTGGAGCCGGTCGTCGAGGCGCTGGCCCTCCAGGCGCTCACCGGGTCGTGCGCGCTCGTCGCCGTCTCCTCGGCCGGAAGCCCGCTCGCCTCCGACTCCGCCTTCGACGTGATCGTCCGGATCGGGGACCCCGCGTCGGTGCACGACCTCGACCCGTACGCCGGGTCCGACGACGCCGACGAGGCCGCCGCCGTCCTCGCCGAGGCGCTGGTGGGCGATCTCGACACGGTGAGCGCCCAGGGCGCGGCCACCGCCCTCGCCCAGCTCCTCGGCCCCTATCGGGCCGTGCACGGCCGCTTCCCCGCGCTGCCGGTCCTGCGCGAGCTGCTGGAGGGCGGGCCGACGGCGCTGTCCGCGCTGCGCGAGGCCGTGGCCGGGGACGAGGTCATGCGCCGCGAGCTGGACGCGCGCGTCCGGCAGGCGGGCGCGCCCGGCGACCCGGGCCGGGCCCTCGCCGACCGGCTGGCGCTGCTGAGCCGGCCGGTCCTCGCCGGTTTCCTCGGCGGTAACGGCGGGAACGGCGGGGCACCGAGCGGAGCGCACCGGGCGTTCTCCCTGCGGGCCGTCGCCCACCATCCGCTGCGGGTGCGCGTGGATCTGCCCGAGCGCGGCCACGAGGAGGCCGGACGGCTGATCACCCGGCTGGTCCTCGCCCAGTTCCACACGGTCGTGCGGGAGGCGGGGCGCACGCACTTCGCCGCCCTGGTCCTGGACGACGCGACGGGCGCGGTGACCGCCGGGTCGGTGCGCCGGATCCAGGGGTTGCGCTCGCAGAACGCGGGCGTGCTGCTCTCCCTGCGCACGGTCGCCGACGTGCCCGAAGTCCTGCACGGCCCGCTGTACGGGGCCGTTGGCTGCCGGATGGCGTTCTCCGGGATCACCACCTGGGACGGCAGCCGGTTCGCACAGACCTGGGGCACCGAGTGGGTGGAGACGACGGAGGTCGCCAAGCACACCGTCTTCGCCGACCAGCCGATGACCCGGGCCCTGCACGCCCTGCGCAAGCTGGTCACCGGCAAGGCCGTGACCACGGACGCGGTGACCGTGCGCCAGGTGGAGCGCGAGCGGTGGTCGGCGTCGCAGCTGGCGCACGAGGTGCCGCCGGGGCACGCGGTGCTGTCCCTGACCACCGTCGGGGGCGAGCACGCGCCGCCACTGCTGGTGGATCTGCGCGGCTGAACGGATTCCCGGGTCTGCGCGGCCGGGCGGTCTGCGCGGCTGAGGGGATCCGCGCGGCCGGAACGAAGCGCGGGACACCCCTCCAGTGAGGCAGAATCGACATGGCCGCTTCATACGAAGCGGCCAAAAGATCACCGGTCGACCGCCCTCGTGTCCGCCTCCGACCTGAAGGTCCCATGCCCCCCACGCTCGCCTCGCTCGTCCACCACTCCGCGCTGAAGCTGACCGTGCGGGCGGGCGGGGACCGTCTGGACGTACCGGTGCGCTGGGCGCACGTCAGCGAACTCGCCGACCCCGTGCCCTACATGGAGGGCGGGGAGCTGCTGCTGATCACCGCGCTGAAGCTGGACGCGGAGGACCCGGAGGCGATGCGGCGCTACGTGCGGCGGCTGGCCGGGGCCGGGGTGGTCGGACTCGGCTTCGCCGTCGGCGTCAACTACGAGGAGATCCCCCAGGCCCTCGTGGACGCGGCCGAGGAGGAGGGGCTGCCCCTGCTGGAGGTGCCCCGGCGCACGCCGTTCCTCGCCATCAGCAAGGAGGTGTCGGCGGCGATCGCGGCCGACCAGTACCGCGCGGTGACGGCCGGTTTCGCGGCCCAGCGGGAGCTGACCAGGCAGGCGCTGACGGACGGCCCGGAGGGCCTGCTCGCCGCGCTCGCCTCCCAGGTCGACGGCTGGGCCGCGCTCTACGACGCCTCGGGCACCGTCGTCGCGAGCGCGCCGGAGTGGGCGGGGCGGCGGGCCGCGCGGCTCACGGCGGACGTGGAGCGGCTGCGGGAGCGTCCGGCGCCGGCCTCGGCGGTGGTCGGCGGGCCCGAGCACTCCGACCACGACGACCGGGTCGAACTGCACTCCCTGGGCACCGGCCGCCGCCCGCGGGCCGCCCTCGCGGTCGGCACGGCGTCGACGCTCGGCACGGCGGAGCGTTACGCGGTCCACTCGGCGATCGCCCTGCTGACCCTCACCACGGAACGCTCCCGCTCGCTCCAGGCGGCGGAGCAGCGGATCGGGGTGGCGGTGCTGCGCATGCTGCTGGCGGGCGAGCCGGACCACGCGCGGGCCGTCGCCGGTGACCTCTACGGCGGCCTGCTGGACGCTCCGTTCCGGGTGCTGTTGGCCGAGCCGGCGTCGGCGCGGGCCCACACCGACGCGTCCTCGCACGCGCGCGTGCCCGGCTCCGCCGACCGGGCCGGGGACCCGCTGGGGCTGCTCGCCGAGGTCGTGGAGTCGGCGGCCGCCCGGTCCGGGGAGACCGTGCTGGTGGTGCCCGAGGGCGAGCGGCTGGTGGTGCTGGCCGCCGACGGGGGCGCGGCGGCCGCGGCCGCCGCCTCGTACGGGGCGGCGCTGGAGGACGCGCGCGCGTCCGGATCGGAGGGCGAGGAGGACGAACTGGTCGTCGGCCTGTCGGCCCCGGCCGGTCCGATCGCCGCGGCGGCCGCGTACAAGCAGGCCGAGCAGGCGCTGTCGGTGGCGCGGCGCCGGGGGCGGGTCCTCGTGGAGCACGAGCAGCTCGCGGCGGGCTCGATCCTGCCGCTCCTCGCGGACGACGCGGTGAAGGCCTTCGCCGACGGTCTGCTGCGGGCCCTGCACGAGCACGACGCGACGGGCCGGGGCGACCTGGTGGCCTCCCTGCGCGCCTGGCTCTCCCGCCACGGCCAGTGGGACGCCGCGGCGGCCGACCTGGGCGTCCACCGGCACACCCTCCGTTACCGCATGCGCCGCGTGGAGGAGATCCTGAACCGCTCCCTGGACGACCCGGACGTACGGATGGAGCTGTGGCTGGCCCTCAAGGCGACGGCACCGGACTGACCTGCTCCTCGGACTGAAGCCCGGGGACCCCGGCCTGCTCGCCGGCTGCCGTGCCGCTGTGCGGCATGTGCACCGGGCGGGCTTCCGCGGCTTCCCGGCGGCGAGAACGAATCCCGGTGGCCGCCGGGCAGCGGTGCGGGCCGCGTCGGCCGCACGGGCGGCCGACGTCGGTGGCGCGCAGGCGTCACCGAGCCGAGCGGCGGCGTTCCCGGCCCCGGCCGGGGCGGGTGACGGGCCGGGGCGGGCGGGTCAGCCCCCGTCTCTCCCGACGGGGCCCGCCGCCGCCTCGTGCATCGCCAGTTCGAGAAGGGCCGGGTCGGTCAGGGTGCCCGAGCCGTCCGGCGGTACCAGCCAGCGGACGCCGCCGGTCGCGCGGCCCGGGTGGGGCACGACGATCCAGGTGCCCGGCCCGGCCGTGCGGATGCCGGTGCCGACCCAGCGGGCGGCCGTGCCCGGCGGCACGAGGAAGCCCACCCGCTGGTCGCCGAAGTCGGCCAGCACGGGGCCGGGCCGGTCGAGGACGCGGGTGAGGACGTCGAGCGTGGGAAAGCCGAGTCCGCCCGGCAGGATGAGCACGTCCCAGGCCCTGCCCGCGGGCAGGAGGGCGACCCCGAGGGGGTTGCGCTCCCATTGCCTGCGGCAGACCTCGGGATCCGGTGCGACGGATGCCAGCCACTCGACGGCCGTCTTCGTCCCGGCCATGGGTACCTCCCTGTGTCTCGTCGACGCGTGCGCGTCACGAGGGAGAGGGAGGTCCCGGGCCGGCATTACGCGGGTCGGGCGTCCTCGTCGGAGTGAACCGGCGCCGGCGCGGACCGGCCCGCGCCGGCGGAACCCTCAGCTGTCGAAGCCGAGCCCGAGCCGGTCCATGGTCCGCAGCCACAGGTTGCGCCGGCCACCGTGCGTGTCCGCCCGTGCCAGCGACCACTTGGTGAGCGCGATGCCGGTCCAGGCGAACGGTTCGGGCGGGAAGGGCAGCGGCTTCCTGCGGACCATCTCCAGCGAGGTCAGCTCGGTGGGCTCGCCCGCCAGCAGGTCGAGCATCACCTCGGCGCCGAACCGGGTCGCGCCCACGCCGAGCCCGGTGTAGCCGGCGGCGTACGCCACCTTGCCGTGGTGGGCCGTGCCGAAGAAGGCCGAGAAGCGCGAGCAGGTGTCGATCGCGCCGCCCCACGCGTGCGTGAAGCGCAGCCCCTCCAGCTGGGGGAAGCAGGTGAAGAAGTGCTCGGCGAGTCTGGCGTACGTCTGCGGCCGGTCGTCGTACTCGGCGCGCACCCGGCCGCCGTACGGGTAGATCGCGTCGTAGCCGCCCCACAGGACGCGGTTGTCGGCGGAGAGCCGGAAGTAGTGGAACTGGTTGGCGCTGTCGCCGAGGCCCTGCCGGTTCTTCCAGCCGATCGCGTCGAGCTGCCCGGCGCTCAGCGGTTCCGTCATCAGCGCGTAGTCGTAGACGGGCACGGTGTAGGCGCGGACCCGTCTGACCAGGTTGGGGAAGACGTTCGTGCCGAGCGCGACCTGCCGCGCGCGGACCCGCCCGTACGGGGTGCGGACGGCCATCCCCGCACCGTACGGCTTCAGCGTCAGCGCGGGGGTGTGCTCGTGGACGCGGACGCCGAGGCGCAGGCACGCCCGCTTCAGGCCCCACGCGAGCTTGGCCGGGTGGAGCATGGCCACGCCGCGGCGGTCGTACAGACCCGCCCGGAAGGTGGGTGAGGCGACCTGCTCGCGCACGGCGTCGCCGTCGAGGAACTCGATGCCCCCGGCGAGGCCCCTGCCCTCGATCTCCTCGTACCAGTCGCGCAGTTCGCGCGCCTGGTACGGCTCGGTCGCCACGTCGATCTCGCCGGTGCGCTCGAAGTCGCAGTCGATGCCGTACCGGGCGACCGCCGCCTCGATCTCGTCGAGGTTGCGCGCGCCCAGTTCCTCGAGCCGGTGGATCTCGTCCGGCCAGCGGGTCAGCCCGTTGGCCAGACCGTGGGTGAGGGAGGCCGCGCAGAAGCCTCCGTTGCGGCCCGAGGCGGCCCAGCCCACCTCGCGGCCCTCCAGCAGCACCACGTCCCGCTGCGGCTCGCGCTCCTTGGCGACCAGCGCGGTCCACAGTCCGCTGTACCCGCCGCCGACGACCAGCAGGTCGCAGGTCGTGGCGCCGGTGAGCGCGGGCTCGGGGTGGGGCTTGCCCGGATCCTCCAGCCAGTACGGGACCGGCCGCGCCTGCGAGAGCGATGTCGTCCAGTGATGGTCTCTGCCACGGCTCATGGCGCCAGGGGCCATGATGTCAACTCCCTACGGCGGGCTCTCGACGGGTCGGGAAGGCGAGGGCTTACGCCTTCTGCCTCTTACGGCGGTTGGTGACGACCATGGAGGTCAGCACGAGCAGGACGGCGATGAGGAACATGGCCGTGCCGACGACGTTGATCTGGACGGGCGTTCCGCGCTGTGCCGAGCCCCAGACGAACATGGGGAAGGTGACGGTCGAGCCCGCGTTGAAGTTGGTGATGATGAAGTCGTCGAAGGAGAGCGCGAAGGCGAGCAGCGCGCCCGCGGCGATGCCCGGTGCGGCGATCGGCAGGGTGACCCGCAGGAAGGTCTGCAGCGGGCCGGCGTACAGGTCCTGGGCCGCCTGTTCCAGCCTCGGGTCCATCGACATGACGCGTGCCTTGACGGCCGTCACGACGAAGCTGAGGCAGAACATGATGTGGGCGATGAGGATCGTCCAGAACCCCAGCCGCGCGCCCATGTTGAGGAACAGGGTGAGCAGCGAGGCCGCCATGACGACCTCGGGCATGGCCATGGGCAGGAAGATCAGCGAGTTCACGGCGCCGCGCGCGCGGAAGCGGTAGCGGACGAGCGCGAAGGCGATGGCCGTGCCGAGCGCGGTCGCGCCGAGTGTCGCCCAGAGCGCGATCTGGAGGCTGAGCGACAGCGATCCGCAGAGTCCGGAGACCCCGCAGGGATCCTTCCAGGCGTCCGTGGAGAACTGCTGCCATGCGTAGTTGAAGCGCCCCTTCGGCTTGTTGAAGGAGAACACCGTGACGACGACGTTGGGCAGCAGCAGATAGGCGAGCGTGAAAAGGCCCGCGATGACGACGAGATTCTTCTTGAACCAGTTGACGAAGGGCATTTCAGACCAGATCCTCCGTCCCCGACCTGCGGATGTAGAAGGTGACCAGGAAAAGGATCGCGGCCATGAGGAGGAACGAGAGGGCCGCGGCCGTCGGATAGTCCAGCACCCGCAGGAACTGCGTCTGGATGACGTTGCCGATCATGCGGGTGTCGGTGGAGCCGAGGAGTTCGGCGTTGACGTAGTCGCCGGACGCCGGGATGAAGGTCAGCAGCGTGCCGGAGACCACGCCCGGCATCGACAGCGGGAAGGTGACCTTGCGGAAGACGGTGACGGGTCTGGCGTACAGGTCGCCGGCCGCCTCGTGCAGCCGTCCGTCGATGCGCTCCAGCGAGGTGTAGAGCGGCAGGACCATGAACGGCAGGAAGTTGTACGTCAGACCGCAGACCACGGCCAGCGGTGTGGCCAGCACCCGGTCCCCCGAGGTCCAGCCGAGCCAGCCCGTCACGTCCAGCACGTGCAGCGTGTCGAGGGCGCCGACGACGGGCCCGCCGTCCGAGAGGATCGTCTTCCAGGCGAGGGTGCGGATCAGGAAGCTGGTGAAGAACGGCGCGATCACCAGGACCATGATCAGGTTGCGCCAGCGGCCCGCGCGGAGGGCGATGAGGTAGGCCAGCGGGTAGCCCAGCACCAGGCACAGGATCGTCGCGGCGGCCGCGTAGAGGACCGAGCGCAGGAACTGCGGCCAGTAGTCGCCGAGCGCGTCCCAGTAGGTCGCGAAGTGCCAGGTGACCTTGTAGCCCTCTTCGAGGGAGCCCGTCTGCACGGACGTGGAGGCCTGGTAGACCATCGGCAGCGCGAAGAAGACCAGCAGCCAGAGCAGGCCGGGCAGCAGCAGCCAGTACGGCGTCCAACGGCCCCGTCTGCGGGGCGGGCCGGTCTCGGGGGCTGTCGGGGACAGGGGCGGTGGCGCCTGCGTGAGCGTCGCCATCAGAGCGCCGCCTCTTCTTCCAGGCCGGCGTCGATGTCCTGCGTCGCGTCCAGGCCGAAGGTGTGGGCCGGGCTCCAGTGCAGGACGACCTCGGCGCCGGGGACCAGCCGGGTGTCGCGGTCGACGTTCTGGACGTAGACCTCCAGCTCGGGGCAGACGGCGCTGTCGACGACGTACTGCGTGGAGACGCCGATGAACGAGCCGGCGGCGATGGTGCCGGTGACGCGGTTGCGGCCCGCCGGTATCTCGCCCGCGTCGTCGGCGTGGGTGAGGGAGATCTTCTCGGGGCGGACGCCGACCAGCACCTTGCCGCCGGTGGTGGCCGGCGCGGCGCAGCGGGCCCCGGGCAGCACGAGCTTGCCGTCGCCGGCCCTGAGCACGATGTCCTCGCCGCTGCGGGAGTCGACCTCGGCCTCGATGAGGTTGGAGGTGCCGAGGAAGTTCGCGACGAACGTGCTGCGCGGGTTCTCGTACAGGTCGGCGGGCGAGCCGAGCTGCTCGACGCGGCCCGCGTTCATCACGGCGACCGTGTCGGCCATCGTCATGGCCTCCTCCTGGTCGTGCGTGACGTGCACGAAGGTGATGCCGACCTCGGTCTGGATGCGTTTCAGCTCCAGCTGCATCTGGCGGCGCAGCTTGAGGTCGAGGGCGCCGAGGGGCTCGTCGAGGAGGAGCACCTCGGGGTGGTTGATGAGGGCGCGGGCCACGGCGACGCGCTGCTGCTGGCCGCCGGAGAGCTGGTGCGGTTTCTTGCGGGCCTGCTCGCCGAGCTGCACCAGCTCCAGCATCTCCTCGACCTGCTTCTTGACGCTCTTGATGCCGCGCCGGCGCAGGCCGAAGGCGACGTTCTCGAAGATGTCGAGGTGCGGGAAGAGGGCGTAGGACTGGAAGACGGTGTTCACGGGCCGCTTGTAGGGCGGGAGGGCGGTGACGTCCTGGTCGCCGAGGTGGACGGTCCCGGACGTGGGCTCCTCCAGGCCGGCGATCATGCGCAGGGTGGTGGTCTTGCCGCAGCCGGAGGCGCCGAGCAGGGCGAAGAAGGAGCCCCGGGGGACGGTCAGGTCGAGCGGGTGGACGGCGGTGAAGGAGCCGTAGGTCTTGCTGATGCCGGACAGGCGGACGTCGCCGCCGGCGCTGGTCGTCGTCTTCATCTCGTCACGCCCCAGTGAGCTTCGCGAACTGCGCTTCATAAGCCGTCTCTTCCTTCGCGCTCAGCGAGCGGAAGGCGTGCGACTTGGCCTGCATGGCCTTGTCGGGGATGATCAGCGGGTTGTTCGCCGCGTCCTCGTCGATCTTCGCCAGTTCGTCCTTCACGCCGTCGACGGGACAGACGTAGTTGATGTAGGCGGCGAGTTCGGCGGCCGGCCTCGGCTCGTAGTAGTAGTCGATGAGCCGCTCGGCGTTCGTCTTGTGACGTGCCTTGTTGGGGATCAGCATGTTGTCGCTGGACGTCATGTAGCCGCTGTCCGGGATCACGAAGTCGACGTCCGGGCTGTCGGCCTTGAGCTGGACGACGTCGCCGGCCCAGGCGATGCAGGCGGCGAAGTCGCCGCTGGTGATGTCCGAGGTGTAGTCGTTGCCGGTGAAGCGGCGGATCTGGCCGCTGTCGACGCCCTTCTGGAGCCGGGCGACGGCCGCCGCGTAGTCGTCGTCGGTGAACTTCCCCGGGTCCTTGCCCATGTCCAGCAGGGTCATGCCGATGCTGTCGCGCATCTCGGTGAGGAACCCGACCCGGCCCTTGAGCCTGGGGTTGTCGAGGAGGTCGGAGACGGACTTCACCTCGATGCCGTCGAGCGCCTTCTTGTTGTAGGCGATGACCGTGGAGATGCCCTGCCAGGGGTAGGAGTAGGCCCGTCCGGGGTCCCAGTCGGGGCTGCGGAACTGGCTCGACAGGTTGGCGTAGGCGTGCGGCAGGTTGGACGGGTCCAGCTTCTGGACCCACCCGAGGCGGATGAGGCGGGCGGCGAGCCAGTCGGTGAGGACGACGACGTCGCGGCCGGTGTCCTGGCCCGCGGCGAGCTGCGGCTTGATCTTGCCGAAGAACTCGTTGTTGTCGTTGATGTCCTCGGTGTACTTGACCTTGATCCCGGTCCGTTTCGTGAACGCGTCGAGCGTCGGGTGGTGTTTGCCCGCCTCGTCGACGTCCATGTACTCGGTCCAGTTGGAGAAGCTGACGGTCTTCTCCTGCGCCGAGTGGTCCTCGGCGGACGTACCGCCCTCGGTCTTGCCGGCCGCGGGGATCCCGCAGGCGCTCAGCGCCCCGAGACCGCCCAGCGTCAGGGCGCCGCCCGCCGAGGCGCGCAGCAGCGACCTGCGGGTCATGGCCGCCCTGCCGCCCCGGAGACTGCGTCGTATGGCGGCCGCCTGGGGCGGGGTCAGGCGGTCTGGCTCGTACTGCTCCATGCGCGTGGTGCCCTTTCGGGAGGATTCGGCCTGGTCGGCGGCCGGATTCGTGACTATCGGTCCCCGAAGACGGTGCGGTGCCAGTCCTTGCGGACCACCGCGGTGTTGTCGAACATGACGTGCTTGATCTGGGTGTACTCCTCGAACGAGTACGCGGACATGTCCTTGCCGAAGCCGGATGCCTTGTATCCGCCGTGGGGCATCTCGCTGATGATCGGGATGTGGTCGTTGACCCACACGCATCCGGCCTTGATCTCGCGCGTCGCCCGGTTCGCCCGGTAGACGTCCCGGCTCCACGCCGAGGCGGCCAGCCCGTACGGCGTGTCGTTGGCGAGCGCGATCCCTTCGTCGTCGCTGTCGAAGGGGAGGACCACGAGGACCGGGCCGAAGATCTCGGACTGGACGATCTCGCTGTCCTGCGCGGCGTCCGCGACCAGGGTGGGGAGATAGTACGCGCCGTTCCCGAGATCTCCCTGAGGGGCCTCGCCGCCGGTCACCACGCGCGCGTAGGCACGCGCCCGGTCGACGAAGGCGGCGACCCGGTCGCGCTGGACGTGCGAGACCAGCGGTCCGAGGTCGGTGCCCGCGGCGAAGGGGTCGCCGAGCCGGACGGTCTCCATGAGGGCGGCCGTCCTCTCGACGAACGCCTCGTAGAGGGGCCGCTGCACGTACGCGCGCGTGGCGGCCGTGCAGTCCTGCCCGGTGTTGATGAGCGAGCCGGCGACCGCGCCCTGCACGGCGGCGTCCAGGTCGGCGTCGTCGAAGACGACGAAGGGCGCCTTGCCGCCCAGCTCCAGGTGCAGCCGCTTCACGGTGGCGGTGGCGATCTCCGCGACCCGCCGGCCGACGGCGGTGGAGCCGGTGAAGGAGGTCATGGCCACGTCGGGGTGGCCGACGAGGCGCTCGCCCGCCTCCCTCCCGGTCCCGGTGACGATGTTGATCACGCCGTCGGGGATGCCCGCCGCGGTCGCCGCCTGCGCGAAGAGGAGGCTGGTGAGCGGGGTGAGTTCGGCGGGCTTGAGGACGATCGTGTTGCCCGCGGCGATCGCCGGGAGGATCTTCCAGGCGGCCATCTGGAGGGGGTAGTTCCAGGGGGCGACGGAGCCGACGACCCCGATGGGTTCGCGCCGTACGTACGAGGTGTGGTCGCCGGAGTACTCGCCGGCCGACTGGCCCTGGAGGTGCCGGGCGGCCCCCGCGAAGAAGGCGGTGTTGTCGATGGTGCCGGGGACGTCGAACTCGCGGGTCAGTTTCAGCGGCTTGCCGCACTGGAGGGACTCGGCGCGGGCGAAGTCCTCGGCCTGCCCGGCGAGGACGGCGGCGAAACGGTGCAGGGCGTCGGAGCGCTCGCCGGGGGTGGCGCCCGCCCAGGCCGGGAAGGCGGCCCGGGCGGCGGCCACGGCCGCGTCGACGTCGTCCGTCCCGGCGAGTTCACAGGTGAGGACCTCTTCCCCGGTGGCCGGGTCGACCACGGCGTGCGTGCGGCCGGACGTGCCCGTGCGGAGGCGGCCCGCGATGTACTGGGCGCCGTCCGCGAAACGTTCCTGCGCGGGAAACCGGCCGAGTGGGTCCGGGGTGGTGCTTCCCGGGTTCTGCATGTCGCTCTCCTCCGCCTTCGCCCCGATGTCCGCGGGGGCGGGTGACGTAGCTCCAGCTTGATTTGAGTGCCGATCCTGACAGAGCAATAGGACGCCAACAAGTGATTCCGTTGTTGCCTTTTGGTTACGCGACGGAATCTGTCGACCAGGTGTCGAGTCGGGCCGGAAAAGGCGAGACGCCCTGTCAGTGGCGCGTGCCACAGTGGAATGCATGGCGAAGATCGATTCCCGGGAAGCCCTGGTCAGGGAGGTCCGGACGGGGGCGAGAATCAAGTATCTGCACTTCTGGGGCCACCGCGCGCGGCACGACGGACAGGTGGGCACGAGCTGCCTGAGCCAGTGGTGGCCGTCCCCGTTCACCGTGGCCGGCGTGGAGTACCGCACGGCCGAGCACTGGATGATGGCCGGCAAGGCACGCCTGTTCGGCGACGCGGAGGCGGAGCGGCGGGCGCTGGTCGCCGCTCACCCCTCCGAGGCGAAGAAGGCCGGGCGGCTGGTGCGCGGCTTCGACGAGGCGGTCTGGGAGCGGGAGCGGTTCCGGATCGTGGTCGAGGGCAGCGTCCACAAGTTCGGCGCGGACCCGGAGCTGCGGCGGTACCTGCTGGACACGGGCGAGCGAGTGCTGGTGGAGGCGAGCCCCGTGGACCGTGTGTGGGGCATCGGCCTCGCCGCGGACGACGAGGCCGCGACGGACCCGGAGCGCTGGAGGGGCCTCAACCTGCTGGGCTTCGCGCTGATGGAGGCGAGGCTGCTGCTGCGGGGTGCTTGAGGGGGCCGGGGCGGAGGGCCTGGGAGAGGGCCGGGGCCGCCCGGCCCTACGGCGCCACGGTGACCAGTACGGCCAGGCCCACCCCGAGGGCCAGCCCGACGGCCCCGCAGATGATGCCGGCCAGGGCCTGACCCGGGTTCGTGGCCTCGCCCCGGTTGGCCTTGCTCCTGCCGATCAGTCCGAAGATCAGGGCGAGGACGCCCACGATGATCGCGACCGGCCAGAGACAGAAGCCCACGGCGGCGACGATACCGAGGACCATCGCCGTGATCCCCATGCCGTTGCTCGGGGCCGGCTGCATGCCGGGCCACCCGTAGGGGCCGGGGGTGCCGCCGTAGCTCGGGGTGGCGCCGTAGCCGGGCGGGCCCGGGTGGCCGTAGCCGCCGGGGTAGCCGTACGGCACCTGTCCGGGGCCGTCGGGGGACATCGGCGGCGGCGGCACCGCTCCGTCGGCGGGCGGGGCGAAGGGGCTGGGGCCGCCCACCGAGCCGGGCGAAGCGGTACCGGGACGGGGCGGCGGGAAGGACGCGAACGAGGCGTCGCCCTGGGGGGTGCCGGCCGCGGGGGCCGGCGTCACGGCGGGCAGCGAGGTCACCGTCTGCTGGTCGTGGACGGAGGACGGCGCGTGGTCCTGCGGTGTGGGCACCTCGCCGGCGTCAATGGTGACGCCGGAGCCGTGGTCCGGGGCCAGGGCGGGAGCGGGCCAGGGGTCGGCCGCGGGGACGGGGCCGGCGGAGGTCCACGCGTCCTGCGGGGCGGGCTCCGCCCCGTCCCGGGTGGAGGCGCCGGGCGCGGTCGTGGCATCCGCGGCCGGGCCGCCGGCCGCACTCCCCCCGTCCGACGTGGCCGGCTTGTCCAGGGGCACGTGGGCGTACTGCGGCCCTTCCGTTCCGTCGGGCACGGAGCCGGGCGCGACCCACGGATCGTGGGACGGATCGTCGGCCGGACCACCGGGTGCGTCGTCGGACATGCGCGGGACCCCCTCTGTCATGCGTCCCGCAATGCTAGGGCCTGTCCGTCACGTCCCGTAGGCCGGCCGGGGCGGGGCGGGCGAGCGGGCGGGGAATCGGTCGGACCGACCGCGAGGCCGGACCCCGACGGCCCGGACGGCGACCGCCCGGACGGCGACCGCCCGGACGCCGACGGCCCGGACCCCGACCGCCCGGGGACTGAGGCCACAAGGCCGGAGACCACAAAACCCGGAGCCACAGCGCCTGACGCCACAGCACCGACGGCGAGGGCACCGCCGCGGGCCCGCCCTCGTCCGTCGAGGCCCTCGTTCCTCCCCCGACCCGTCCGCCTACGATGATGCCGTCCCACCGATCAGCCGATCACCCGCACCCCCGCCGGCCCGCGTGGCCCGGGGTGCCGTCCCGGGGAGGACCCCTTGACCCTGAACGCCTTCGTCGCCGGCCTGCCCAAGGCCGAACTGCACGTCCATCACGTCGGATCGGCCTCCCCGCGGATCGTCTCCGAACTCGCCGCCCGGCACCCGGACTCCAGGGTCCCCACCGACCCGGAGGCGCTGGCCGACTACTTCACGTTCACCGACTTCGCGCACTTCATCGACGTCTACCTCTCGGTCGTGGACCTGATCCGCACCCCGGAGGACGTCCGGCTGCTGACGTACGAGGTGGCCCGCGACCTGGCACGCCAGCAGGTGCGCTACGCCGAGCTGACCATCACCCCCTTCTCCTCCACCCGCCGCGGCATCGACGAGCGTGCCTTCATGGACGCGATCGAGGACGCCCGCAAGGCGGCCGAGGCGGAGTTCGGCACGATCCTGCGCTGGTGCTTCGACATCCCCGGCGAGGCCGGCCTGGAGGCCGCCGAGGAGACGACACGACTGGCCACCGACGACCGGCTGCGCCCCGAGGGGCTGGTCTCCTTCGGCCTCGGCGGGCCCGAGATCGGCGTACCGCGCCCGCAGTTCAAGCCCTACTTCGACCGGGCGATCGCGGCCGGGCTGCGGTCCGTTCCGCACGCCGGGGAGACCACCGGACCGGAGACGGTGTGGGACGCCCTGACCCATCTGCGCGCCGAGCGCATCGGGCACGGCACCAGTTCCGCGCGGGACGAGAAGCTCCTCGCCCACCTCGCCGAGCGCCGCGTCGCGCTCGAGGTGTGCCCGACCTCCAACATCGCCACCCGCGCGGTCCGCACCCTCGACGAGCACCCGCTGCGGGACTTCGTCGAGGCGGGCGTCCTGGTGACGATCAACTCCGACGACCCGCCCATGTTCGGCACCGACCTGAACAGTGAGTACGACGTCGCCGCCCGCCTCCTCGACCTGGACGAGCGCGGGCTGGCCGACCTCGCGAAGAACGCCGTCGAGGCGTCCTTCCTCGACGGGCCCGGCAAGGCGAGGATCGCCGCCGAGATCGACGGGTACACCACGAAGTGGCTCGCCCCCTGACGGCTGCCCCGCTCCCCGGCCACCACCACAATGGGCCCATGCAGACCGTGACTGCCGTGGCCCACCGCGGCGACCCCTACCGCGTCCGTGAGAACACCCTCGACTCACTGCGTTCCGCGCTCGAACAGGGCGCGGACGCCGTCGAGATCGACGTACGGCTCACCCGGGACGGTGTGCCCGTGCTGCTGCACGACGAGACGCTGAAGCGGCTGTGGGAGCGGGACCGGCCGCTGCTGTCGCTGTCGGCGGCCGAGGTGCGCGGGCTGACGGAGGGCGGGGTGCCGACGCTGGCGGAGGCGCTGGCGGCCACCGGGGACAGCCGGGTGATGATCGACCTGCCGGGCACCCGGGAGGTGCGGACGGCGCGCCGGGTGGTGGACGCCGTCCGCGAGGCCGGGGCGGCGGAGCGCGTCTACTACTGCGCCGGTGCCACCGCGATGCTCGCCGTCCGGGCCGCCGACCCGTCCGCCGAGATCGCCCTGACCTGCACGAGCCTGGCACCGCCGCGGCCCGCGCTGCTGGCGGCGGTCGGACCCCGCTGGCTCAACTACCGCTTCTCCCTCGTCGACCGCGACATGGTCGCCCGGATCCACCGGGACGGCCGGCTGCTGTCCGTGTGGACCCCGGACACCCGCCGCTCCATGCGCCGGCTCATCGACCTCGGCGTCGACTCGATCACCACCAACCGCATCGACGTCCTGCGCGCCCTCCGCGACAGAGGCTGACCGGCGGCGGGCGAGCGAGCGGCGGGCGGGCGGCGGGCGGCCGGTACGGCTGCAACGCGATGGTCGCCGGGACCCGGAACCCGGGACCCGGGCTGGACACTGGTCCGCTCGGTCGACGCGACGGACGCGAAGGGCGAGGGGATGAACCCGGTGGCCGAGCGCATCGCCCTCGCCGCCCTCAAGCAGTCGCCGGGGTCCAGGCGTTGGGGGCGGTGAGCGCCTCCAGCCGCTTGATCTTGCGCCGCACGACGTACAGCGGGATCACGCCGAGGACGCCGAACGACATGTCCAGCACGCTCCACCAGAAGGGGATGCCGCGGATCGGCCCGCAGATCAGGGCCAGCGGAATGATCCCGGCGCAGGCGATCATCGCGAACTCGACGACCCAGACGTTGCGGACCGGGTCCCGGTAGGGGCCGTGGAAGGCGACCGCGATGACGAGGTGCGCGAAGGCCAGCCAGTCGGTGCCGTAGAGCACGAAGGGGTACTCGGCGTCGACCACGTCGAGCCCCTGCCGTACCCGCACGATCCAGTCCATGAGGGCGGGGAGGTGCTCCGGCACGGACAGGGCCCGCAACAGGTCCTCGGTCCGGTGCAGTTCGTGCACGAGGGGGAAGGCCGTGGCGCCGCTGAGCACCAGGCAGACGACGAAGACGGCAAGCCAGGCTCGGATGCCCCGGAGAAGGGCGGCTCTGTCGCTCATGCGGGCACCTTACGCCCACGAGTTGAACATGTTCAAAACAGGGTCGGCACCCGCCACGCCGCCGGACCCGCTCCCCTTTCCCTCATACCCATGGGGGGTATAAGCTGACCCGCGTATACCCCCATGGGTATGCATGGCAGACAGAGAGACGAGTCGGGAGCCCGGTATGAACACCCTGCAGAAGATCGGCGCGTTCACGGCGGCGCTGGCCACGGCCTTCGGCGCCGCCTACGGGGTCGGCACGGCACTCGGCCCGGCCGACCCGGGGGCGACGGCCGCCGGACACACCGGGAGCCACAGCCCGGAGCCGGCCGCGAGGCCCTCGGCCGGGAGCCTCCTGCCGGCCGGCCTCCAGGTGTCCCAGAGCGGCTACTCCCTGGACCTGGAGACCACCGCCGTACCGGCGGGGAAGAGCAGCCTGCGCTTCGTCGTCCGGGACGCCGGCGGCGACCCCGTGACCCGCTACGAGACCGCCCACGGCAAGCAGTTGCACCTGATCGTCGCCTCACGCGAGCTGACGACGTACCGCCACCTGCATCCCGTCCGGGCCGCCGACGGCACCTGGAGCGCACCGGTGGACCTGCCTGCCGCGGGCGGCTACCGCGTCTTCGCGGACTTCGTGCCGGCCGGTGGGAGCGAGGGCCTCACCCTCGGCTCCGACCTGTCGGTCACCGGGCCGTACCGGGCGAGCCGGCCGCCCGCGCCCGCGGCGACCGCCACCGTCGACGGCTACACCGTCGCCCTGGAGGGCACGCTCGCCGCGGGCGGGGAGAGCGACCTGACCTTCACCGTCCGCCGGGACGGACGGCCGGTCACCGGCCTGGAGCCCTACCTCGGCGCCTACGGCCATCTGGTCGCCCTGCGCTCCGGCGACCTGGCCTACCTGCACGTCCACCCGCACGAGGAGGCCGAGGGCGAGAAGACGTCCGGGCCCGAGGTGTCGTTCGCGGCCACCGCGCCCAGCACCGGCACCTACCGGCTGTTCCTCGACTTCAAGATCGACGGGACGGTCCGCACCGCGGCGTTCACGGTACGGACGGGCGCCGCACCGGCACCCGAGAGCGGCCCCGGCACCCACGAGGAGAGCTCGCACGGCCACTGAGCCCGCCCGGCGCGCCCCTCCCCTGCGTCTCCCCCTGCGGCGCCCGCGGCCGTGAGCCGCCCACCGCCAGGGACTCCCGACAACAGCGGGGCACGGATGTGCGACCCTTTCGGGCGTGATTGTCCTGCGACGTCTTCATGCACTGGACCGGGTGGCGATCGGTCTCCTCGCGGCCGGACTGGTCTGCGTGGCCACGGGGCTGCTCCCCACCGGCTCCGCCTCGGACGCGATGACCCGTGTCGCCCCGCTGGTGGCGTTCCTCGGCACGGTGATCGTGCTCGCCGAGCTGACCAGCCGCGCCGAGGTCTTCGACGTGGTCGCGGCCGGTGTCGCCCGCGCCGGCCGAGGCAGGTACGCGCTCCTCTTCCTGCTCTGCGTGGCGTTCGCCTCCGTCACCACCATCGCCCTGAACCTCGACACCACGGCGGTCCTGCTCACCCCGGTGATGCTGGCGATGGCCGCCCGCGTCGGCATCGCAGCCCTCCCCCTGGCGATGACCACGGTCTGGCTCGCCAACACGGCGAGCCTGCTGCTGCCCGTCTCCAACCTGACGAACCTGCTGGCGGCGGACCGGGTCGCACTGTCCCCGCCGGGGCTGGCGGGCCGCATGTGGGCCCCGCAGCTCGCGGCGATCGCGGTGACGGCGGCCTGCCTGTGGGGGTTCTACTGGCGGCGGGGACGGCGGGGCGCGCCGGGGCCCGGTGAGACGGCCCCGGGCACCGGGCCGGGCGCGGCGCTCGCGGCGGACGTACGGCCCGAGGCCCGTCCGGATGCGCGGGGCGCGGGCCGTTATGCGCCGCCCGGTCCGCACCGGCCCGCCGACCCGGTGCTGTTCCGCGCCTGCGCGCTGGCCTGCGGCGGGTTCCTGCTCGCGATCCTGGTCGCGGACGTGGAGCTGTGGCTGGCCTCGGCGACGGCCGCCGTGGTCGTCGTCGTGGCCTTCGCGGTACGCGACCGCGCCGCGCTGCGGCTCTCCCTGATCCCGTGGCGGCTGCTGGTCATGGTCCCCGGCATGTTCCTGGTCGTGGAGACCGTCAACGCCAACGGCCTGCACACCCTGCTGGCCTCCGCGATCGGTGACGACGGCGGCCTCGCGGGCATGTTCCGCGCGGCGGCGGTCGGCGCGGGCCTGTCCAACGTCCTCAACAACCTCCCCGTCTACCTGGCGGGCGAGGCGGCCGTCCCCCTGGCCAACCACGACCAGCTGCTGGCCCTGCTGGTCGGCACCAACGCCGGTCCGCTGATCACCCCGTGGGCCTCCCTGGCGACCCTGCTCTGGTACGAACGCTGCCACGCGCACGGCGTACGGGTGCCGCTGGCCCGCCTGATGGGAACGGGTGCGGTCCTCTCGGTGGCGGTGGTGACGGCGTCGGTGACGGCACTGGCGTTCACACGGTGAGGGGCACCGGGCGGCCCGGCACCGGACCGGGCGCCTGCGGTCCGCCCCGCGCCGGCGCCGGCACCGGCCCCGGCACCGGCCCCGGCCGCGCCTGAGCCCTTCGCAGGGGCCCCGGCACGGACCCCGTCCTCGGCCGCGGCGCGAGGGCGGGCTCACCGGCGCGTGGCGGCCTCCGAGGGCGCGCTCGACGGCGCGCTCGACGACGTGGTCGGTTCGGTGGACGGCGACGGTGCGGCCCGCTGCCGCGACTCGGGCGGTGACGGCGCGGCTCGCTGCCGCGGCCCGGTGCGGTCGGGGCCGGGCGTGGGCAGCGCGGTGGTGGGGCCGGGGGCCCGGGTTCGCCGGGCGAGGTCCGAGGTGGGTACGGGTGACGTCGACGGGGTCGGCACGGCCGACGGGCTGCTCGCGGGCGGCGGGGCCATCGGGACCACCGGGGCGGCCGGCCCGTCCTGTCCGCCGGAACGCAGCGGCAGGACGACGAGCGTGGCGAGCGCGCAGGTGGCTCCCACTCCCACCGCGGTCCGCAGCAGCCGACGGCGGACGGCGCCGCGACGGACCGCCTCGTAGCGGCCGGGCGGCGGGGCGAGGTGGCCGGCGGGGGGCCGCAGGATGACGGTCAGCGGGTCGTCGGGGGCGCGCGTGCCGTCGTCGGCGTCGTCAGCGTGCGTGATCAAGGCTTCTCCCCAGGTGTGCGCGGAGCAGTTCGCGGGCCGCGTGCAGATCGGCCTTGACGGTTCCTTCCTTGCGTCCGGTGAGCAAGGAGACCTCCCGGATCGGCATGTCAGCGTAGTAGTGCAGCAGGATCGGCACCCGCAGCCGGTCCGGCAGCGACTGCACGAGCAGCCGGACCGAGGGGTCGGCCGGCGGGGCGGGCGGGTTGACCGCGGCCTCCACGGTCGCCCGGCGCACGGCCCGGCGTTCGCGTTCGAGCTTGCGCCAGTGGTCGCGGACCAGGTTGGCCGCGGTGACGTAGAGGAAGCCCTGCGGTTCGGCGACCGCCGTCCAGCGCGCCCAGAGCCGGGTGAACGCCTCCGAGGCGATCTCGTGGGCGGTCTCGTCGTCGTCGACGAGCCGGCGGCACCAGCCGGCCAGGCGCGGGTAGAGGGCGGCGAAGAGTTCGGCCGCCGCCCTCTCACGGGACCGCTTCACCGCTCTCCCGCAGAGGTCAGGACCGCGAACACGATCACGTTGTCGCGGTACCCGTCCCCGGTGACCGGCCCGCCGCAGGTGATGAGACGCAGCTCGGGCCGGTCCACGTTCCCGTAGACGTCGGCCGTGGGGAACTCGGCCTTGCCGACGGTCCGTACGGCGGTGACCGCGAAGTCCGCGCTCGTGCCGTTCTCCAGGCGCGCCGTGATCCCGTCGCCGGGCCGCAGCCGGTCGAGCCGGCGGAAGACGCCGTCCCCGTACTTCCCGACCGTGACGTGGCCGAGGATCACCGACGGCCCGGTCTGGCCGGGCGTCGGCGAGTACCGGTACCAGCCGGCCCGGTCGTCGGCGGTGACGGCGGGCACCTCCACGCTGCCGTCGGCCTGAAGGCCCAGCCGTACGACCGGGGTGTCGACCCCGATGGCCGGGATCCGCAGGGCGACGGGCGCCGAACGCCCCGGCGGGCGTGCCGCCCCCGCCCCGCCCCCCGGCAGGGGAGCGGACGGGGTGAGCGGCGAGGAGGGCGGTGTGCCCGGGGCCCGGTCGGCCGGGTGGCCGCCGGTGCAGCCCGCGAGCAGGCCGGCGCCGGCCGCGGCGAGGAAGGCGCGCCTGGAGTACGGGCTCATGCGCCGGTCGTCCTCCGGCGCCGCAGGACGTACACCCCGGCGCCGCCCGCGGCGAGGGCCGCGGCGACCCCGCCGCCGATCACCGCGTCGGCACCGGACGACGGCGCGGCCGTCGCGGCCGCACCGGTGTCGGCGGCGCCGCGGGGGACGACGGGGACCTGGTTCCGGGAGTCCGGCATCACAGTGGGTTCGGTCACCGGCGTCGCCTCGGCGGGGGCGCGGGTGGGGGCGGTCGCGGGGGTGGACGGGGCGGGCGTGGGCGTCCCCCCGTCGGCGAACGCGGGCCCCGCGCCGATCAGCAGGGCGGTGCCCGCGACTGCCAGGGCGTGGAAGCCGGTTCGGCGTGTGAATCGCATGTGTCGCTCTCCTTCGTCGGTCCGCACGGGCTGCGTGACGGATCGAGCGGAGAGACGAGACAGCGGGAACACAGGTTGCAAAGAGATGGCAAAGCCGGGCGGGCGGCGGCGTGGAAAGCGGCAACACGGCGCTGCCCCGGACGTGACCACCGTCCGGGGCAGCGGGACGCGACGGCCGGACCGCCGGGGGCGGGCGGGCCGGAGTGCGGCGGGCCGGGCTGAACCACCGCAGAGCAGACCGGTCCGGAGCACCGCGGCCGGGATGCGACGGCCGGGGCGCGGCGCGTACCGGCGCACCGCGAATGGAGGCGGCGCGGACACGCGCGAACCGGGGCCGAGCCGGACCGCCGCGCGCCACAGACGGGACGCGACGGCCGGCCGGACCGCCGCAGCCGGACCGCCGCGGTCGGCCCGGAGCTGCCGGACCGGAGCGGACCGGCCCGGAGCTGCCGGACCGGAGCGGACCGGCGCAACCGCCGGAGGCCTACGCGTCCAGCGACGTCATCACGTGCTTGATCCGCGTGTAGTCCTCGAAGCCGTACCCCGACAGGTCCTTGCCGTAGCCGGACTTCTTGAAGCCGCCGTGGGGCATCTCGGCGACGAGCGGGATGTGAGTGTTGATCCACACGCAGCCGAAGTCGAGCTTCTTGGACATGCGCATCGCCCGGCCGTGGTCCTTGGTCCACACCGAGGAGGCGAGGGCGTACTCGACGCCGTTGGCGTACTCGACGGCCTGGTCCTCGTCGGTGAAGGTCTGGACGGTGATGACCGGGCCGAAGACCTCGTTCTGGATGATCTCGTCGTCCTGCTTGAGGCCGGAGACGACGGTCGGGGCGTAGAAGTAGCCCTTGTCGCCGACCCGGTGGCCGCCCGCCTCGACCTTGGCGTGGGCGGGGAGGCGCTCGATGAAGCCGGTGACCTGCCGGAGCTGGTTGGGGTTGTTCAGCGGGCCGAAGAGCACGTCCTCGTCGTCCGGCTGCCCGGTCTTCGTCTCGGCCGCGGCCTTGGCCAGCGCCGCCACGAACTCGTCGTGAACGGCCTCCTGGACCAGGACGCGGGTGGCCGCCGTACAGTCCTGGCCGGCGTTGAAGAAGCCCGCCACGGAGATGTCCTCGACGGCCTTGGCGATGTCGGTGTCCTCGAACACGACGACCGGCGCCTTGCCGCCCAGCTCCAGGTGGACGCGCTTGAGGTCCCTCGACGCGGACTCGGCGACGGACATGCCGGCGCGTACCGAGCCGGTGATGGACGCCATCGCCGGGATCGGGTGCTCCACCATCAGACGGCCGGTGTCGCGGTCGCCGGTGACGACGTTGAAGACGCCCTTGGGCAGGATCGAGCCGACGATCTCGGCGATCAGGACGGTGGAGGCCGGAGTGGTGTCCGACGGCTTGAGGACGACCGTGTTGCCGGCCGCGATCGCCGGGGCGAACTTCCACACGGCCATCATCATCGGGTAGTTCCACGGCGCGACCTGCGCGCAGACGCCGACCGGCTCGCGGCGGACGATCGAGGTCATGCCGTCCATGTACTCGCCGGCCGAGCGCCCCTCGAGCATCCGGGCCGCGCCCGCGAAGAAGCGGATCTGGTCGACCATCGGCGGGATCTCCTCGGACCGCGTGAGGCCGATCGGCTTGCCGGTGTTCTCCACCTCGGCGGCGATCAGTTCCTCGGCGCGCTCCTCGAACGCGTCCGCGATCTTCAGCAGGGCCCTCTGTCGCTCGGCGGGGGTGGTGTCGCGCCACGCCGGGAAGGCGGCCGCGGCGGCCTCCATGGCCGCGTCCACGTCCGCCGGGCCGGACAGCGGTGCCGTCGCGTACGCCTCGCCCGTCGCGGGGTTGACCACCTCGGTGGTGCGTCCGTCGGCGGCGTCCCGGAACTCACCGGCGATGTAATTCCGTAGGGTGCGCAGCCCACGCAGCTCCGTGCTCACTGCCGGCCTCCTGTGTCAGGGTCGAACTGTCCAATCAATGAGACACCCACCCTAATCGGCACACTGACGTTTTCAACACCCCCGATCGCGCCACCGCTGCGAAATCCGCAAGTCTCAGTCACGTAAACAACGAATTTCATCGCCCGCGCCTTGCGCAACTGTCGATACGTCGTGCAGAGTGACGCCGTGGCCAGTCGAAGCGCAGAGCACCGGGACTCCCGCGAGTCCAAGAACGGCACCCCGCACCTGGATGCCGTCAGCCTCGGCATCATCGAGCAGCTCCAGGAGGACGGCCGCCGGCCGTACGCCGCGATCGGCAAGGCCGTCGGCCTGTCGGAGGCGGCCGTGCGCCAGCGCGTCCAGAAGCTGCTCGACCAGGGCGTGATGCAGATCGTCGCCGTCACGGACCCGCTCACCGTGGGATTCCGCAGGCAGGCGATGGTCGGGATCAACGTCGAGGGCGACACCGAGGCGATCGCCGACGCGCTGACCGACATGGCGGAGGTCGAGTACGTGGTGATGACCGCGGGCTCGTTCGACGTCCTCGCCGAGATCGTCTGCGAGGACGACGACCACCTGCTCGACGTCATCAACAAACGCATCCGTGCGCTGCCCGGCGTGCGCTCCACCGAGAGCTTCGTCTACCTGAAGCTCAAGAAGCAGACCTACATGTGGGGAACCCGATAACCGTGAGGACCCGATAACCGTGAGCACCAAGGACCTCAGCCGCACCGCGTACGACCACCTGTGGATGCACTTCACCCGCATGTCCTCGTACGAGAACGCTCCCGTCCCGACGATCGTCCGGGGCGAGGGCACCCACATCTACGACGACAAGGGCAAGCGCTACCTCGACGGTCTCGCGGGCCTGTTCGTGGTGCAGGCCGGTCACGGCCGCACGGAACTGGCCGAGACCGCCTTCAAGCAGGCGCAGGAGCTGGCGTTCTTCCCGGTGTGGTCCTACGCCCACCCCAAGGCCGTGGAGCTGGCGGAACGCCTCGCCCACCACGCGCCCGGCGACCTGAACAAGGTCTTCTTCACCACCGGCGGCGGCGAGGCGGTCGAGACCGCCTGGAAGCTCGCCAAGCAGTACTTCAAGCTGACCGGCAAGCCCACCAAGCACAAGGTCATCTCGCGCGCGGTGGCCTACCACGGCACCCCGCAGGGCGCCCTGTCCATCACCGGCCTGCCGGCCCTCAAGGCCCCCTTCGAGCCGCTCGTCCCGGGCGCGCACAAGGTCCCGAACACCAACATCTACCGCGCCCCGATCTTCGGCGACGACCCCGAGGCCTTCGGCCGCTGGGCCGCCGACCAGATCGAGCAGCAGATCCTCTTCGAGGGCCCGGACACCGTCGCCGCGGTCTTCCTGGAGCCGGTCCAGAACGCCGGCGGCTGCTTCCCGCCCCCGCCCGGCTACTTCCAGCGGGTGCGCGAGATCTGCGACCGGTACGACGTGCTGCTCGTCTCGGACGAGGTCATCTGCGCCTTCGGCCGCCTCGGCACGATGTTCGCCTGCGACAAGTTCGGCTACGTACCGGACATGATCACCTGCGCCAAGGGCATGACCTCGGGCTACTCCCCGATCGGCGCCTGCATCATCTCCGACCGCCTGGCCGAGCCGTTCTACAAGGGCGACAACACCTTCCTGCACGGCTACACCTTCGGCGGCCACCCGGTCTCCGCGGCCGTGGGCCTCGCCAACCTCGACCTGTTCGAGCGCGAGAACCTCACCCAGCACGTCCTCGACAACGAGGGCGCCTTCCGCGCCACCCTGGAGAAGCTGCACGACCTGCCGATCGTCGGCGACGTCCGCGGCAACGGCTTCTTCTACGGCATCGAGCTGGTCAAGGACAAGGCGACGAAGGAGTCCTTCAGCGACGAGGAGACCGAGCGCGTCCTGTACGGCTTCCTGTCCAAAGCCCTCTTCGACAACGGCCTGTACTGCCGTGCCGACGACCGCGGCGACCCGGTCGTCCAGCTCGCCCCGCCGCTGATCTCCGACCAGGAGACCTTCGACGAGATCGAGCAGATACTGCGCGCCACCCTGACGGAGGCGTGGACGAAGCTCTGACGGCCTCCCGGGGATCCCCGATCCCCGGCCGAGCCGTGGGGATCTTCCTCTCAGGTGATCAACACCGGCCCCGGTGCCGTCCGTTCGAGTGAGAAACGGCGGCCCGGGGCCGTGTGCTGTCCGGATGCCCGACCCGGGCTGCCTAGCGTGCCAGTGACCGATCGGCCCGGCCTTCGTTCCCCCGGACGGGGGAACGACACGGGAACTACGGATCTGAACGAAGGTGTACGCCCATGGAGGCCCCGCCGGACAACGACGTGCTGTGGGCACGCGCCCTGCACTACACGCACCCCGACGGCTCCCCCGCACTGGGCGGCGTGTCGCTCGGCGTGCGGGAGGGCGAGATCCTCGCCGTCACCGGCCCGCGCGGCAGCGGCAAGACGGCCCTGCTGCACTGCCTGTCCGGGCTGGCCCGCAGCCAGCGCGGCGAGGTGTGGTTCAACAGCGTCCCCGTGCACACCATGGGACCGATGGCCCGCGAGCGGCTCCGCCGCGACCGCTTCGGCTGGATCGACCCGGCGCCGGCGCTCGTCCCGGAGCTGAACGTCTGGGAGAACGCGGCCCTGCCCCTGATGCTGCGCGGCACCAGCCGCCGCCGAGCCAAGGCCGCCGCCCTGGAGTGGCTGGAACGCCTGGACGTCGGCGACAAGTACCGCCTGCGGCCCCACGAACTGACCCAGGCCGAACGCCAGCGCGTGTGCATCACCCGCGCCCTCGCCCCGGCCCCGTCCGTCCTCTTCGCGGACGAACCGACGGCCCCCCTGCACCGGGCGGACCGCGGCCACGTGCTGCGCACACTGACCACGGCGGCCCGCTCGCACGGCATCACCGTCGTCCTGGCCACGCACGACGCCGAGACCGCGGCCCTCGCCGACCGCACGGTCCCGCTCCTGGACGGACGCCGGGTGCGCACCGTCCACCTGCCGCCGGTCACCGAGTCGGAAGGCCGGGCGACGTGCTCGCTCTCCGCCTGACCCGCAGCGCCCGTCCGGCCGTCCAACTGCGCCGTCTGCTCGTCGCGACGGCCTCGGCCGGTACCGGCTTCCTCCTGCTGTGCACCCTCGGCCACGCCCTGAGCCACCCCGACGCCCCGGCGGGCGCGGCGCTCCGGCTGGCCTGGTGCGCGGTCCCACTGGCCGCCACCGTCCACTTCGCCCTCGCGGTCGCCCGCACCGACCCCGGCACCCGGCCCCGCCCCGGCCTGGCGGCGATCGGCCTGGGCCCCGCCCGCCTGATGGCGATCGCGGCGACCACGACGGCCCTGTCCACCGCGCTCGGTTCGATGCTGGCCCTGCTCCTCTTCCTCCACCTCCGCGGCGACCTCACGGGCATGCCCTTCGACGGAGCGGCGGCATCGTTCCTGGCGGCGGGCGTCCCGCTGCCCCTGCCCGCCGCCCTCACCCTCCTGGCCCTGACCCCCGCGGCGGCCTCGCTGACGGTGGCCCTGACGCTCCGCCCCCGGGACAACCGGCAGACCGGGACCGCCCGGGGCGCGGGCCTGGCCCTCCGCCGCTTCACCACCTCCGCGGGCGCCCGGGAGACGTTCGGCGCGTACGGCAGGTTCGGCGCGAGGCAGGCCCGCCGAGCCGTGACCACGCCGGCCCCGGACGGCGACGGCGACCCCCGGCAACCCGCTCACCCCGCGACCATGACCGCCCCGGACGGGGACACCCGGCGCCCCCGGCGCACCGTGACCATGGCCGCCCCGGACGGGGACGCCGAGGCCCGGGACACCCCGGCCCGCGCCCCCGACCACACCCCGCCCGAACCCCCGCGCCCCGACCCCGCCGGCCTCCCCTGGGGCGCTGCCCTCCTCGCCGCCGGCCTCGCCGTCGAGGCCTACGCCGGCCGCACCCCCGGCCACCAGCTCACCCTCCCCGGCGGCCCCACCGGTCCCACCGCGGCCCTGCTCGGCTGGACGCTCACCGCGATCGGCCTCGCCGTGGCCGGCCCCGGCCTCACCCACCTCTGCGGCCGCGTCCTGCAGTCGGCCCGCCCCGGCGCCCTCCGCCTCCTCGCCGGCCGCGGCCTGATGGAGGAGGCGTCCCGCATCGGCGCCCCCCTGGGCATCCTGTGCGCGGTCGCCTCCGGCGCGTACACCATGGCCGCGCTGCACGGCCCCGCCGACCCGCCCTTCGGCCCGCTCACCACCCTCGGCGCGGCCCTGGTCGCCGGCTGCGCCCTCGCCACGCTCCTCACGACCGCCGTCGAGGCCCGCCAGGCCCGCGCCGACACCACGGCCGCCCTGCTCCGCCTCGGCGCCCCGTCCACCGTGCTGCGCAGCGCGGCGGCACTCCGGGCCGGTGCCCTCGCCACGCTGTTCGTCCCGCTCACGCTGACCGTGGCGGCGCTCGCCGCCCTCCCGCTGACCCCCTGAGCCGCCCGAGGCCCCGTGCGGAGCCGTTCGAGAATCCGCGCGGAGAACGCGAAAGAACGTCGACCACCGATGACTTCCGCGCGGCTCCCGGGTCTGACCCTTCGGAAGAACACGCACGACACCGCACGCGAACAGCACGAGCGGCACGACCCGATGGGAGACACCCCGATGAGCACCCCGGCCCACCAGCAGATGGTCTTCGTCAACCTGCCCGTGAACGACCTGGACGCCTCCAAGAAGTTCTTCACGGACCTGGGCTACTCCATCAACCCGCAGTTCAGCAACGAGGACGCGGCCTCCGTGGTGATCAGCGACACCATCGTCGCGATGCTGCTCACCAAGCCGTTCTACTCGACCTTCACCAAGAAGGAGATCGCGGACGCCACCAAGACCAGCCAGGTCATGATCGCGCTGAGCGCCGAGAGCCGCGAGAAGGTGGACGAACTGGTCGACCGCGCCCTGGCGGCGGGCGGTTCGCCGGCCAACGAGACGCAGGACCTCGGCTTCATGTACGGGCGTTCCTTCGACGACCTCGACGGCCACACCTGGGAGGTCGTCTGGATGGACCCGTCGGCGGTCCAGGGCTGACCCGCCCCGACGGGGCACGCCTGGCACGGGCGGGTGCACCCGACACCCGCCCGGCCGTACGACGGCACACCCGACCGTGAGATCGAGTCCCCCTCCGAGTTCGACGGGGTGGTCTCCACCCGGGGCGCCCTGTCCCACTTCCGCGTCCGGGCCGTCGACCTGACGGAGCGTACGGACGTCCGGGCCGCCGTGGAGACCGAGGGCGCCGTCCTCCTCGGCTGCCCGGGGGAAGCGGCCGCGGCGACGAAGGCGCGTACCCCGGACGCCCTGGTCCTCCCGCCGGCACCCGGCCTCCCCTTCGACCCCGTACCGCGGTTTCGTCCACACGCCCGACGAGTTGTTCGCCTCATGGCCCGCGGGACGGACGCGTACGCCGGTGTCCGTGTTCCTGCCGGGCACCGCCGGGACCGTGCAGGAGATCTTCGGCAACGCGACGTCCGACCACCACGAGTCGCGGAGCGGGCCGGCGCCGATGGTTCCCGTGGGCCGGGCGCACCGGCGGAGCGGCTGCCGGCCCGGCCGCTGCTGCGGAAGCCGGCCGAGGGGCGGTCGATGCGGGGCCGTATCGCCCCGGTCGGCCGGATCGGGGAGGCTCCCGCCGCGCTGAAACGTCTCAGCGGTTGATGATCGGGCAAAGCCAAGGGGCCGGAACCATCGACGCATTGACACTTCTCATGGAACGCTTATAGACCTGTGGGACCCCTGGGGAGGCTGTCGCCGCCGCATCGAGGGCGACATCTCCCCCTCCGCTCCCCGCAGTTGCACATCACGTAAAGGACAAACGTGTCCCCATCCCGCCGTACCGCCGCCCGTTCGGTGCGCATGTCCGCTCTCGTCGGCGCCTCGGCCGCCCTTGTCCTCGGCGCCTCCGGCTCCGCGCTGGCCACCGGCTCCCCCAGCATCGGCCAGTTCTCCGCGACCGCGTCCTGCGACGGACCGAAGGGCGTCATCACCGTCACCGACACGGATCCGACGGGCACCACGGCCGTCGTCAAGGTCTTCCTCCAGAACAACAACGCCGACCTGAAGAAGATAGGCGAGCAGACCATCGAGGGTTCGAAGAAGGGCGTCACCGTCACCTTCGCCGAGGCCTGGGAGCCGGGTGCCGAGTACCGGGTCCGCGTCGCGGCCGCCAGGGGCGGGAAGACCCTGCTCGACGCCGACATCGCGCCCAACCTGACCACCCCGGCCAAGGCCTGCCAGGCCGAGGACACACCCACCACACCCACCACGCCCACCACGCCGCCGGCCTCCCCGACCCCGTCGACGCCCCCCTCCGACACCGCCTCACCCCCGGCGAAGTCGGGAACCCCGACCCCGTCGGCCTCCCAGAGCGACAGCAACACGCCCGCCGACACCGCGAGCAACGCCCCGTCGCCCGCCGCCCAGGAGGCCAACCTCGCCGAGACCGGCGCCAGTTCCCGCACCGGCCTGATCGTCGGCATCGCGGCCGTCCTGGTCCTCGTCGGCGGCGGCGCGGTCTTCTTCGGCATGCGCCGCAAGGGAACCGGCAACCGCTGACCACCCGGGTGGCCCGCCCCGAGCCGACGGCCGGGGCGGGCCACCCGCCGGTTCAGCCGAAGGTCTTCCTCGCCGGCCAGAACTCCAGCAGCTCACGATCGCCGAGCGGGTCCGCACCAGCAGCTCCACCCGGCGCAGGGCCCCGCCCGTGTGCCGCACGAGCTGCTCCAAGGACCGGTCGGGGCAGGTCGGCACGGTGGCCGACAGATCGGCACCGGAAGTCACGATGGGCCTCGACTGCCCTACCCGGTGTGCGATTTCGTCGCAGTACCGGTCATGTGCGAGAAGGCTCGTGCGCCACACCGTACGGGCGGGACGATCAGTCGAGCACGACGATTTCGGTCGCGTCGAACTCCACCCCGACCGTGTCCCCGGTCTCCGGCGCCAGCCGCAGCGCGCAGGCGGCCTCCAGGCGCGGGGCGTCCCGCGGCTGGAGGTGGACGGCGACGTGGGTGCCCTTGAAGGTGCGGGCGGCGACCGTGCAGGGCAGGCCCTGGCCGGCGTCGACCAGCCGCACCCCGGCCGACCGCACCAGCAGCGTGCGGGTGCCCTGCGGGGAGCCGGCCGGCACCGGCACCTTGCCCCACGGCGTGTCCGCGGCCTCCCCGGTGACGCTCGCCTCCACCACGTTGTCGAAGCCGAGGAAGCGGGCCACGAACGCGTCCGCCGGCCGCTGCCACACCTCAAGTGGCGTGCCGGACTGGGCGATCCGCCCGTCCCGCATCACCACGACCCGGTCGGCCAGCGCGAACGCCTCACCCTGGTCGTGGGTGACCGCGAGCACCGTGGTGCCCAACCGGCCGAAGAGTTCCCGCAGTTCGACGACCAACCGCTCCCGCAGCGACCGGTCGAGCTGCCCGAGCGGTTCGTCCAGCATCAGCAGCCGCGGGCTGGGCGCGAGCGCGCGGGCCAGCGCCACCCGCTGCTGCTCACCGCCGGAGAGCGCGGCGACGGCCCGCCCGGCCGCGTCCGGCAGCCCGACCAGATCGAGCAACTCCCCCACCCGTTCGCGCTGTCGTCCCCGCCCGGCGCCGCGCATGCGCAGTCCGAAGGCCACGTTGCCGCCGACGTCCCGCTGCGGGAACAGCTGATGGTCCTGGAACATCAGCCCCAGCCCGCGCCGATGCGCGGGCACACCCGCCTGGTCCCGTCCGTCCAGCACCACCCGTCCGGCGTCCAGGGGTTGCAGCCCGGCCACCGCCCGCAGCAGCGTCGACTTGCCGCTGCCGCTGGGCCCGAGCACACACACCACCTCGTGCTCGACGACGGTGAGATCGACGGCGTCCAGCACCGCCCGGTCCCCGAACCGCACGGTCACGCCTTCGAGCCTCAGCATCAGAACTCCCCGGTACGGTCGACGGGGGTGCCCCCGGTCGAGTCTGCTCGAGACTGGGGGAGGATCCGCTCCAGCACCAGCAGGGCGATCGCGCACACCAGCATCAGGATCGTCGAAAGGGCCATGGCCTGGCCGTAGTTCAGCTCGCCGGCCCGCCCCAGCAGCCGTGCCACGGCGACCGGCAGGGTCGGGTTGTCGGGCCGCGCGATGAAAACCGTCGCGCCGAACTCCCCCAGCGACACGGCGAAGGCGAAGCCGGCCGCGACCAGCAGCGCCCGCCGCACCATCGGCAGGTCCACCTCCCGCCACACCTGCCACGGTGACGCCCCGAGCACGGCCGCGGCCTCCCGCAGCCGCTCGTCGACGGCCCGCAGCACCGGCAGCATGGTCCGCACGACGAAGGGCACGCCGACCAGCGCCTGCGCGAGCGGTACCAGGATCCAGGTGGCCCGCAGGTCCAGCGGAGGTTCGTCGAGCGCGATCAGGAACCCGAAGCCGACGGTCACCGCGGAGACCCCCAGCGGCAGCATCAGCAGCGCGTCGAACCCGCGGACCAGACGCCCGGCGTCCCGCCGGGTCAGGGCCGCCGCCGCCAGAGCGCCGATCGTCACCGCGATCGCGGTGGCGGCGAGGGCGTACTCCAGCGAGTTCCCGATCGCCTCGATCGGCGGCACCAGGAACACATTGCCGTCGTCACTGGTCAGCGCCCGGTAGTAGGCGAAGTCGGGGGCGTCCAGGGAGCGCTGCACCAGCACGGCCGGCGGCAGCACGAGCAGCAGCCCGATCGTGCCGAGCACCCCGGCCAGCAACGCCCACTGCCCCGCCCCGCGCGGTCGCCGTGCCGTCGCGGCCGCGTCGACGAGCCGCAGCGCGCTCTCCCGCCGCCGTACGGTCCAGGCGTGCACCGCGAGGATCGCGCCGACGGCGGCGAACTGGACGATCGTGAGGACGGCGGCCGTCGACAGGTCGAAGATCTCCGAGGTCTGCCGGTAGATCTCGACCTCCAGCGTGGAGAACGTCGGCCCGCCGAGGATCTGCACCACACCGAAGGAGGTGAAGGTGAAGAGGAACACCATCAGCGCGGCGGCTGCCACGGCCGGCCCGAGGGCCGGGAGGGTGACCTGCCGCCAGGCCCGCAGCGGCGAGGCGCCCAGCACGCGCGCGGCCTCCTCCTGCCGCGGGTCGAGCTGCGCCCACAGCCCGCCGACCGTCCGCACGACCACGGCGTAGTTGAAGAAGACGTGGGCCAGCAGGATCGCCCACACGGTGGTGTCCAGCCGTACGCCCCACAGGTCGTCGAGGAGACCGCCGCGCCCGACCAGCGCCAGGAACGCCGTACCGACGACGACGGTCGGCAGGACGAACGGGACGGTCACGACGGCCCGCAGGACCCGCTTGCCGGGGAAGGAGAACCGGGCGAAGACGTAGGCGGCGGGCAGCGCGACGAGCAGGGTCAGCACGGTGGAGGCGAGCGCCTGCCAGGTGGTGAACCACAGGACGTGCCGGATGTCGGACTGCCCCAGCACGTCGAACAGGCGCCCGAAGTGCCAGCCGCCGCCGGAGTGCAGTCCCCGCGCGGTGATCGCGGCGACCGGGTAGGCGAAGAACAGCCCGAAGAACGCGACGGGCAGGGCCATGAGCCCGAGCCGCGCCGCGCTCCCGGTACGCCGGCGGCGGGTGCCCGCCCGCCGGTCTACTTCAGTACGAGCGAGGTCCACGACTTGACCCACTGGTCGCGGTCCGCGGCGATCTTCGCCGGGTCCATCGTCTCGGGATCCTTGGCGGCCGGGCCGTACTCGGTGAACTCGGCGGGCACGGCCGCGCCCTTCGCCACCGGGTAGACGAACATGTTGAGCGGCATGTCCTCCTGGAACTCCTTCGAGATCAGGAAGTCGATCAGCGCCTTGCCGCCCTCGCTGTTCCTCGCGTTGCTCAGCAGCCCGGCGAACTCGATCTGCCGGAAGCAGGTGCCGGTCGCGACGCCGGTCGGCGCGGTCGTCGGCTTCGGGTCGCCGTAGATCACCTCGGCGGGCGGCGAGGAGGCGTAGGAGACGACGAGCGGCCGGTCCGCCCCGGCCTTCCTGCCGCCGGCCGACCCGGAGAACTCCTCGTTGTAGGCCTGCTCCCAGCCGTCGACGACCTTCACGCCGTTGGCCTTGAGCTTCTTCCAGTAGTCCGGCCAGCCCTCGTCGCCGTACTTCGCCGCGGTGCCCAGCAGGAATCCGAGGCCGGGCGAGGAGGTGGCGGCGTTCTCGGTGACGAGGAGGTTCTTGTACGCCGGCTTCGCCAGGTCGTCGAAGGTGGCGGGCGGCGCCAGCTTGTGGTCGGCGAAGTACTTCTTGTCGTAGTTGACGCAGATGTCGCCGTGGTCGACGGGCGTGACCCGGTGCTTGCCGGCGTCCAGCTGGTACCGGCCGTCGACCTGATCGAGCCCCTGCGCCTGGTACGGCTGGAAGAGGCCGTTGTCGAGCGCGCGGGAGAGCAGGGTGTTGTCGACGCCGAAGAAGACGTCGCCCTGGGGGTTGTCCTTGGTGAGGATCGCCTTGTTGACGGCCTGGCCGGCGTCGCCGTCCTTGAGGACCTTCACCCGGTAGCCGGACCGCTTCTCGAAATCGGCGAGCACGCTCTTGGAGACGACCCACGAGTCGTGGCTGACGAGGGTGACGGTTCTGCTCCCGCTCTGGGCGGACCCGCCGTCGTCCGACGATCCGCAGGCGGACAGCGTGACGAGGCCGAGGCCGACGGCCGCGGCCATGAGCGTCCTGGTGTGCACTGGTATTCCTCCTGGAGGTGACCAGGAAGAGACGCGGCCCTGCCCGGGGACCCGCGAGGGGGCTCCCGGGCAGGGCGCAACAGCTCGAGTGATGACCGAACTTCCTACCCAGAATGACCTGGGCGAGGTTCAGAGGGTCTGCGGCCCGGTTGCCGCACTCTCAGCGCTGTGGCGCTCCCCTGTCGGAATATGAAGATGTCTGGTTCATCGCACTGTCCGAAAACATGACAGTACTGACGTCGGCCAGACTACCGCTCGGTGGCGGCGAGCTGACCACACGCCCCGTCGATCTCCTGACCGCGGGTGTCCCGGACGGTGACGGGCACCCCGTGCGCCGCGATGGCCTCGACGAACGCCTTCTCGTCCTCGGGCCGGGAGGCGGTCCACTTGGAGCCCGGCGTCGGGTTCAGCGGGATCAGGTTCACATGCACGGGCCGGCCCCTGAGCATGCGCCCGAGCCGGTCACCCCGCCAGGCCTGGTCGTTGATGTCGCGGATCAGCGCGTACTCGATGGACAGCCGGCGTCCGGACTTCTCGGCGTACTCGAACCCGGCGTCGAGCACCTCGCGCACCTTCCACCGCGTGTTCACGGGAACGAGGGTGTCGCGCAGCTCGTCGTCGGGAGCGTGCAGCGAGATCGCGAGCCGGCACTTGAAGCCCTCGTCGGAGAACCGGTTGATGGCCGGCACCAGCCCGACCGTCGACACGGTGATCCCGCGCTGCGAGAGCCCCAGCCCGTCGGGCGCGGGGTCGGTGAGCGCACGGATCGCGCCGACGACCCGCTTGTAGTTGGCGAGCGGCTCGCCCATGCCCATGAACACGATGTTGGACAGCCGGGCCGGCCCTCCGGGGACCTCCCCGTCGCGCAGCGCCCGCATCCCGTCCACGATCTGGTGGACGATCTCGGCGGTGGACAGGTTCCGGTCCAGCCCGGCCTGCCCGGTCGCGCAGAAGGGACAGTTCATCCCGCAGCCGGCCTGCGAACTGATGCACATGGTGACCCGGTCCGGGTACCGCATCAGCACCGACTCCACGAGCGTGCCGTCGAACAGCCGCCAGAGCGTCTTGCGGGTGGTCCCCTGGTCCGTGGACAGATGCCGTACGACCGTCATCAGCTCGGGCAGCAACGCCTCGCGCAGCTTCTCGCGGGCGCCGGCGGGGATGTCGGTCCACTCGGCGGGGTCGTGCGCGAACCGCGCGAAGTAGTGCTGGGACAGCTGTTTCGCACGAAACGGCTTCTCACCGATCTCCGCCACCGCCTCCTTCCGCTCGGCGGGCGAGAGGTCGGCAAGATGCCGCGGCGGCTTCTTGGCTCCGCGGGGGGCGACGAAAGTGAGTTCTCCGGGTGCAGGCATAACCCTTCCAGTGTCGCAGATCGACTCGGGTGCCCCGGTCGGCTCAGAACAGCCCGGCGGCCACAGCCGCGCACCACCCGATGTACGCCTTGGTGCGGTGCCATCCGCCGCAGTACAACTTCGCTCTGCGCCGCCCGTTCTGCGCGAGAAGCGCCTTGCACCACCGGCACTGCAGGTCGCCGTGATAACTGCCGTCTTCTTCGCGCCTCGCCCGCCCCATGCGGAGAATCCTAGCGGCCCGTTCGCCGGCCGGTTCATGCGACGAGCCCCCGTCCTCGGGGGACGGGGGCTCGTTCCGGGCGCGGGGCGGGAGACCGCTCAGCCGGAGCCCACGAACAGCACCAGCAGCAGCCACACCACCGGCGCGGTGGGCAGCAGGGAGTCCAGGCGGTCCATGATGCCGCCGTGGCCGGGGAGCAGCGTGCCCATGTCCTTGATGCCGAGGTCCCGCTTGATCATGGACTCGCCGAGGTCGCCGAGCGTCGCGCTGGCCGCGACCGCCAGGCCGAGCAGCAGACCCTGCCACCAGGCGCCGTCCTCGATCAGGAACTGCATGCACAACGCGCCCACGACCATCGCGAAGGACACCGCGCCGAGCAGGCCCTCGCGGGTCTTGCCGGGGCTGATGCGCGGAGCGAGCTTGCGCTTGCCGAAGCGCCAGCCGACGGCGTACGCCCCGGTGTCGCTGACGACGGTCAGGAGCAGGAACGTCAGGACGCGGCGCGCTCCGTCGTCCGCGGTGAGCATCATGGAGACGAACGTGGCCAGGAACGGGACGTAGAAGGCGGCGAAGACACCGGCCGTGACGTCCCTGAGGTAGCCCTCCGGCGGTTCCGTCATCCGCCAGACCAGGACCGCCAGCGCGGTCAGGGCCATGGCGACCCAGGCGCCCTCGGCGCCCCGGACGTACCCGGCGACGACCATGGCGGCGCCGCCGACCGCGAGCGGCACCAGCGGCGCCTTGATGCCCTTGCGCTCCTGGAGCCGGCTGGTCAGTTCCCACAGGCCGACGACGACGGCGACCGCGACCACGCCGACGAACACGGCCTTGACCACGAACAGCGACGCGATGATGACCGCACCGAGCCCGACACCGACGCCTATGGCCGCAGTCAGGTCACGGCCCGCGCTCTTCTTCTGCGGGACGGGTGCCGGCTGTGGTGCGTCGGGCATGGGCTCCGGATTCTGCGGCACCGCCGCAGGGGGCAGCGCCGACGGGGTCTCGTCACGGAACGTCCCCGCGCGGGACGTCTCGTCGCGGAACGTCCCGCCGTGGGACGTCCCGTCGCGGAACGTCTCGTCTCGGAACAAGGGGCCGCCCAGCCGAGCGGCCCCCCGGTCGTCATCCTGGTTTCCGCCATGAGCGGGTACGTCGGGGACGATGGGCATGGGGCGAGTCTGCTGCGCCTCAGGCGCATCGTACGCGGGACCCGCCGCGGCAGCCCCCTGGACGGGTCCGTGCGGGACGGCCCCGTGATCGTTGGGCCCCCAGTACCCGGCCTGTGAACCGGCACGTGGCGGAGCGCCCCAGGAAGAGTCGTTCATCAGACCTCGAGCAGCTCCGCTTCCTTGTGCTTCAGGAGCTCGTCCACCTGCGCGACGTACTTCGCGGTGGTGTCGTCGAGTTCCTTCTCCGCACGGCGGCCCTCGTCCTCCCCGACCTCGCCGTCCTTGACGAGCTTGTCGATGGCGTCCTTGGCCTTGCGGCGCACGGCGCGGATGGACACCTTGGCGTCCTCGCCCTTGCCCTTGGCGACCTTGATGTAGTCGCGGCGGCGCTCCTCCGTCAGCTCGGGGAACACCACCCGGATGATGTTGCCGTCGTTGCTCGGGTTGACACCGAGGTCCGAGTCGCGGATCGCCTGCTCGATGTTGCGCAGCGCGCTCTTGTCGAACGGGGTCACGACCGCCATGCGCGGCTCCGGCACGGAGAACGAAGCCAGCTGGTTGATCGGCGTCGGCGCGCCGTAGTAGTCGGCCACGATCTTGTTGAACATCGCCGGGTGCGCACGGCCGGTGCGGATCGCGGCGAAGTCCTCCTTGGCGACCACGACGGCCTTCTCCATCTTCTCCTCGGCCTCGAGGAGGGTCTCTTCGATCACCACTTGCTCCTGCGTGTCTTGAGTAGGCCCGGCTGCGGTTCCTTGCGGAGGCGGCGGCCGGCTGCGTCGCGTCTTCTTCCTGCACGGTTCCCGACCGGCAGGACATTGTCCATCCCCCGGCCAGGGTCGGTCGCCCGGTCAGGCTCTGTCGTACGAACCGGGGTTCCTACGGGTCGGACCCGGGAGTTCCCGCGGTCAGGCCCGGCTGCCTTGCTCACTCACCAGCGTGCCGATCTTCTCACCCTTGACGGCCCGCGCGATATTGCCCTCCGCCAGAAGCTCGAAGACGAGGATCGGGAGCTTGTTGTCGCGGCACAGCGTGATGGCGGTGGCGTCGGCGACCTTCAGATCGCGGGTGATGACCTCGCCGTAGCCGAGGGCGTCGAACTTGACGGCCTCCGGGTTGGTCTTCGGGTCGGAGTCGTAGACGCCGTCCACGCCGTTCTTGCCCATCAGGAGGGCCTCGGCGTCGATCTCCAGGGCGCGCTGGGCGGCGGTGGTGTCGGTGGAGAAGTACGGCATGCCCATACCGGCGCCGAAGATGACCACGCGCCCCTTCTCCAGGTGGCGCACGGCGCGCAGCGGGATGTACGGCTCGGCGACCTGGCCCATGGTGATGGCGGTCTGGACGCGGCTGTCGATGCCCTCCTTCTCCAGGAAGTCCTGGAGGGCGAGGCAGTTCATGACCGTGCCGAGCATGCCCATGTAGTCCGAGCGGGCCCGGTCCATGCCGCGTACCTGGAGTTCGGCGCCGCGGAAGAAGTTGCCGCCGCCGATGACCACCGCGATCTGCGCCCCGTCGCGCACGACGGCCGCGATCTCGCGGGCGATCTTGTGCACCACGTCGGGGTCGACACCCAGGCTGCCGCCACCGGCGAAAGCCTCTCCGGACAGCTTCAGCAGAAACCGTCCGCTCACTTTGCCGTCGTCGCTCTTCTGGGCCTTGGTGGTCATGGGAGATCCCGCCTCTTTCACGTGGTGCACATACGAAGAAGGCCACTGCCGGTGGGGTGTTCGCAACCCGTGCGCGGCAATGGCCTCCTCGTCAGATCTGCTGTCGTCCGCCACACGCCAGGTGACGGCGTCCACGGACGACTGCTGCCGACCCTATCGGGGCCGGGCGTCCGTCGCGGTACGGACTCAGATGCCGACCTTGATGCGCGCGAAGCGCTTCAGGGTGACACCGGCCTCGTCCAGGACCTTCTGCACGGACTTCTTGTTGTCCAGGGCGTACGGCTGGCCGAGGACCGTGGCGTCCTTGAAGAAGCCGTTGAGACGACCCTCGACGATCTTGGCGATCGCGGCCTCGGGCTTGCCCTCGGCGCGGGTGGTCTCCTCGGCGATACGACGCTCCGACTCGACGACCTCGGCCGGCACGTCCTCCTTGGAGAGGTACTTCGGCGCGAAGGCGGCGATGTGCTGGGCGATGCCCTTGGCGACCTCGGCGTTGGGCTTGTCCAGCTCGACGAGGACACCGATCTGCGGGGGCAGGTCGGGCATCGTGCGGTGCATGTAGACGGAGACGTAGCCGTCCGCGAACTGCGCGAAGCGGTCCAGGACGATCTTCTCGCCCAGGTTGGCGTTGGCCTCGTCCACGAACGCCTGGACGGTCTTGCCGGGCTCGATCTCGGAGGCGAGCAGCGCCTCGATGTCGGCCGGGGAGGTCTTGGCGACGTGCTCGGCGATCGCGTTGGCGACCGCCTGGAACTTCTCGCCCTTGGCGACGAAGTCCGTCTCGCACTTCAGCTCGACCAGAACGCCGGAGGAGTTGTCGCCGGCGATGACCGAGACCACTGCGCCGTTCTCGGCGGAGCGGCCCTCGCGCTTGGCGACGCCCTTCTGGCCCTTGATGCGGAGCGCCTCGACGGCCTTGTCGACGTTGCCCTCGGCCTCGTCCAGCGCCTTCTTGCAGTCCATCATGCCGGCGCCGGTGAGCTCGCGGAGCTTCTTGACGTCGGCGGCGGTGTAGTTCGCCATGAGTCTGTGAGTCTTTCTCGAAGTCTGGAAGATCGAAGATCTACGGGGTCTGTGGCCCACACGGAACTGTGGGGCCGCGACCCGCCGCTGACCTACGGGTGAACGGCGGGAGCGGACTCGATGTCACCGCTCCCGCCGTCGCACGTCCCGACGGGTCAGGCCTGCTCGCCCTCGGCGGCCGGAGCCTCGGCGGCGGCCGGAGCCTCCGCAGCCGGAGCCTCCTCGGCGGCGGGCGCCTCGGCAGCGGCCTCGGCCGGCTTCTCGGCGGCCTCGTCCGTGTTCTCGGCGGCCTCGGCGTCCGCCTTCTTCTCGCCCTCGAGCAGGTCGCGCTCCCACTCGGCCAGCGGCTCGCCGGCGGCCTTCTCGCCCTTGCCCTCGGTGGCGACACCGGAGCGGGAGATGAGGCCCTCGGCCACGGCGTCGGCGATCACGCGGGTGAGCAGGGTGACGGAGCGGATCGCGTCGTCGTTGCCCGGGATCTTGTAGTCGACCTCGTCGGGGTCGCAGTTGGTGTCGAGGATGGCGACGACCGGGATGTTGAGCTTCCGGGCCTCGCCGACCGCGATGTGCTCCTTCTTGGTGTCCACGATCCAGACGGCGCTGGGAACCTTGGACATCTCGCGGATACCACCGAGGGTCTTCTCGAGCTTGGCCTTCTCACGCGAGAGGACCAGGAGCTCCTTCTTCGTCAGACCCGACGCGGCGACGTCCTCGAAGTCGATCTGCTCGAGCTCCTTGAGGCGCTGCAGACGCTTGTAGACGGTCGAGAAGTTGGTGAGCATGCCGCCCAGCCAGCGCTGGTTGACGTAGGGCATGCCGACGCGGGTGGCCTGCTCGGCGATGGCCTCCTGCGCCTGCTTCTTCGTGCCGACGAACATGACCGTGCCGCCGTGGGCGACGGTCTCCTTGACGAACTCGTAGGCGCGGTCGATGTACGACAGCGACTGGAGCAGGTCGATGATGTAGATGCCGTTGCGCTCGGTGAAGATGAAGCGCTTCATCTTCGGGTTCCAGCGACGGGTCTGGTGACCGAAGTGGACGCCGCTCTCCAGCAGCTCCCGCATCGTGACGACGGCCATGGCCGTTCTCCTTGTTTTTCTCGGTTGTGCCGCGGGGACCGGACGGCTCCCGCGCCTGACGCCCGCGATGCGCCGAGCCACGAAGGACCGAGGGGCGCAGATACCGGAATCCGACCACTGCCGGGACCCCGGTACCGGGGCGTGCGAAGTCGACCCGGTGACCCGGATCGCCAGAAGAAGTGTACGGGACCCGCGGGGTACCGGGTGACGCCGCTGTCCACAACAGGGCAGTGGTCCACAGGTCCGGGCGCCGTCGGCCTGCGGCCGGGGACCGTACTGCCATGCACGTCAAGCGACTCCTGCCCCTGCTGCCGGCCCTCCTGCTCACCGCGACGGCCTCGGCGGCCGGCGCCGCACCCGAGCCGGTCCGGGCTCCGGCGCCGGTCCGGGCTCCGGCGCCGAGTCCGCCTCCGAGCTCGGTACCGGTTCCGGTCCCGGGCTCGGGCTCGGGCTCGGAGGCGGTACCCGTTCCGGCGATCGCCCGGTCCTGGCCGGTGGGCACCCGCCCCGTGGTGGTACGCGGCTGGGACCCCCCGGCCACCCCGTACGCCCGCGGCCACCGCGGTGTCGACCTGGCGGCCCCCGTCGGCGCCCCGGTCCGGGCGGTGGCGGCGGGCCGGGTGCTGTTCGCGGGCCAGGTGGCCGGCAGGGGCGTGGTCTCACTGGAACTGACGGGAACGGGCACCCCGCCCCTGCGCACGACCTACACGCCGGTGCGCCCCTCGGTCTCCGAGGGCGACGAGATCGCCCCGGCCCAGCCGGTCGGCACCCTCGCCGTCACGCCCTCCCACTGCACCACGCCATGCCTGCACTGGGGCCTGCGCAGGGACAAGGCCTACCTGAACCCGCTGTCCCTGCTCCCGGCATGGCTGAGCGCGAGGGCCCCGGCACGGCTGCTGCCCGTCCTGGGCGTACCGCTGCCGTAGCCCGTTGATCCGCGGCGGCCGTGCCGTCCGGGGCGGCTCCCGGCCACCGGGGGACGGTGCCCGCGGTCGCCGGGCGGCACTGCTCGCGCCCACCACCGACCGCGGGCACCGGGCACCGGGCTGCAGGCAGTAAGCACTGAGCACCAGCACCAGCACCAGCACCAGCACCAGCACCGAGTGAACTCGCGGCGCGGGATCTACCCCCGAACCCCCCGCGACACCATCCCCACCGCCGCCTCCGTCACCACGGAGGCCTCCTCCACGCCCAGCTCGAGCCTCCGCACGGCCGCGTCCACGACACCCTGGACCAACATGGCCGCCAACCGCGGTTCCGCGTGCCCCATCTCCGCCACCGCTTCGACGATCATCGCCACGAGACCCCCGTGCGCGGCCCGGATCTTCTCACGTGCCCCCGCATCCAGCTCGCTCGCCGAGATCGCCACGACGGCCCGGTGCCGCCGGTCCCCCACCAGCGCCAACTGCCGGCGCACATACGCCTCGACCTTGGCCTCCGGCCCTTCCGCCGCGGCCATAGCCGCCTCGACCTCGGCCGCCCAGACGGGGAAGTCGACCTCGCACAGTTCCTCGACCACGGCAGCCCGCGACCGGAAGTACTCGTACACGGAGGAGCGCGCGAGCCCCGTCCGCTCGGCGAGAGCGGGGAAGGTCAGCGCCTCCGTACCGCCCTCGGACAACAGCGAACGGGCCGCGTCCAGCAGGGCGGCTCGCTGCATCGACCGGTGCTCGGCCACGGAGGCCGCTCGAATCCTTGGCACGTCGACCACTCTACGGACGCCGCACCCGCATGGGGAGGGGCTCCGCCCGCACGACCCCGCGCGGCAGCCGCAGGACCACCGCCCATCGCCGCACCGCCTCGGTCCGGCCGGGTCAACGGCCGAAACCGGCCAGTTTCGCGCGTAGCTGGAGCACGGATTTGGTGTGGATCTGGCTGACCCGGCTCTCGGTGACCCCCAGCACGTTGCCGATCTCGGCGAGGGTCAGTCCTTCGTAGTAGTACAGCGTCACGACCGTCTTCTCCCGCTCGGGCAGGGTGTTGATGGCACGCGCCAGGAATCGCCGCAGCTCACGGTCCTCGGCCACCTCCACCGGATTGTCCGCGGCGGTGTCCTCCAGGGTGTCCATGACGCTGAGGCCGTCCCCGCCCTCGCCGCCGACATGCAGCAGCTCCTCCAGGGCCACCACGTTGGCCAGCGACAACTGGCTGAACACGGAGTGCAGGTCGTCCACCGCGATGCCCAGCTCGGCGGCCACCTCGACCTCCGACGGGGTCCGTCTGAGCCGTGCCTCCAGAGTGGCGTAGGCCCGCTCCACGTTCCGCGCCTTCTGCCGTACCGACCGGGGGATCCAGTCCAGCGCGCGCAGTTCGTCGATCATCGCGCCCCGGATCCGGGTGATCGCGTACGTCTCGAACTTGATCTCCCGTTCGATGTCGAACTTCTCGATCGCGTCGATGAGTCCGAAGACCCCCGAGGACACGAAGTCGGCCTGCTCCACATTGGGCGGCAGGCCCACGCTCACCCGGCCCGCCACATACTTCACGAGCGGCGAGTAGTGCAGGATGAGCTGCTCCCGCAGCCGCTCGTCCCCCGTCGCCTTGTACGACCGCCACAGCTCGTCGAGTGTCGAGGGAGCGGGCGGCCGCACGCTGCCACCGTCACGGGCGGCTGGGGGGATCGCCGCCCGGTCGGACCCGGAGGTGTGCTGGGGCATTCGTCGCCTTGTGTCGTTCTGACGTGATGTGCGTGCGGGGGGTCTGGGTGGGCCGTCGGTCTGGTGTCGGACGGTGCCGAGTGGCCGGTCTGCACCGGAATCCTCGTGAGCGTAGCGTGACTGGGGTGTCGCGGTGTGCGAACAGCATGCCCCGCGCTGTACACGGATGCGTTCCGCTGGGCGCCCCGGCGGGGCGCGGCGGTCGCCCTGGGTGACCGGCGGATCGCGTCAACTGCAGTCAATCTCAAGGGCTTCGGCGTTCCCTCGGACGGCCGAACCCCCTCGGTCAACACGAGCGTCGCCCCGCTCGGACGGTGACCAACGCCTGGCGTGTCAACTTCCAGTCGTCGTCGTGTCGTTCGACGTAACCGAGTGCCCTCAGTTCGTACAGTCTCGCGATCGCGTCGTCCCTGGTGGTGCCGCCCTCCCGGGCGATCTCGTCGACCGTCGCCGCCCGCCGGCCGGGAAGCGCGGCCAGGACGCGCCGGGCGTCCGGCTCCAGGAGGTCGTGGGGAAGCACCGGGCCGCGCCGCTCCGGGGCGAGTTCTCCGATGCCGCCGACCAGTTCGACGACCTCCGCGGCGTCGGTGACCAGTACGGCCTCTGCGCGCAGGAGTTCGTGCACCCCCGCCGAGAGTCCGCTGGTGGCGGGGCCGGGGACGCCCATGGTGTGCCGGCCCAGCCGCTGTGCCGCCCGCGCGGTGACGAGGGAACCGCTGCGGTAGGCCGCCTCGACCACCACCGTGCCGCCGGTGAGCGCGGCGATGACCCGGTTGCGCAGGATGAACCTGCTCTGCGTGGGATGGTCGCCAGGCGGCAGCTCACCCACGACCAGTCCCTGCTCCGCGATCCTGTTGATCAGCCCCGTGTGTCCGCGCGGGTAGGGCCGGTCGACTCCGCAGGCGAGCACGGCGACGGTGGCACCGCCCGCGGCGAGCGCGCCCCGGTGCGCGGCCCCGTCGACTCCGTAGGCGCCGCCGGAGACCACCACCCAGCCGCGCTCGGCGAGCCCGGCGGCGAGGGTGGCCGCCATGTGCGCGCCGTACTCGGTGCAGGCTCGGGCGCCGACGACCGCGACCGACCTGAGCGCCCACATCCGCAGGCTGGGCCGGCCCCGGACCCACAGGCCCAGCGGCCGGGCGTCCCCGAGATCGTCCAGTGGGCCGGGCCACTCGGTGTCCCCCGGGCACACGAACCGCACCCCGGCCTCCCGGGCGACGGCCAGGTCCCGTTCCGGCTCGGCCCGGGCGGCCCGCGCCAGGAGCCCGGCCCATCGCTGCGCGGTCACCCCGGGCAGGGCCTCCCGGCCGGCACACAGCCGCCGTACCACTTCCCCGGCACCGCGCTCGCGCACCCAGCCGCCGCACACCTCGTCGCCGGGTTCGAGGACCCGGGTGAGGAAGGCCCGCGCGAGGCGCTCCCCGCCCGGCCCGTCGGTGCCGGTCACGTCAGCGCCCCGAGCGCCATCGGCACGCCGCGCGGGACCCCTGTACGCAGTTGCAGTGCCAGGGCGACGTCCCCCGCGTCGGGCCGGTCGTGTCCGACCAGGTCGGCGACGGTCCAGGCGACGCGCAGGACGCGGTCCAGCCCGCGGGCGGTGAGCACTCCCCGCTCCAGGCTCCGCTCGGCCTCCTCCATCGCGCCGGTCGCGGGATGCCACCGGCTGCGCAGCTCCCGTCCCGGCACCTCGCTGTTGGTCCGCCAGGGAGTGCCGGCCAGCCGGGCCCCCGCGCGCTCGCGTGCGGTCCGGACCCGGTCGGCGACGGTGGCCGTGGAGTCGCCGCCGGGGCCGCGGTGGGCCAGCTCGGCCCTGCTGACCGGGTCGACCTCCACCCGCAGGTCCACCCGGTCGAGCAGAGGCCCGGAGAGCCTGGCCTGGTAGCGACGGATCGCCGAGGGCGGGCATTCGCACAGGGTGTCGCGCTGGGAGAACCGGCCGCACGGGCACGGATTCGCCGCCAGCACCATGAGGAACCGTGCGGGAAACCGCACCACGCCGGCGCTGCGCGCGATCACGACGTGGCCGGCTTCCAGGGGCTGCCGCAGGGCATCGAGGGCGTGGGTGCTGAACTCCGGGGTCTCGTCCAGAAAGAGGATGCCGCGGTGAGCCATCGACACGGCTCCGGGCCGGGCGACGTGGGGTCCGCCTCCCACCAGCGCCTGCATGGTGGCCGAGTGGTGCGGGGCGCAGTACGGGGGGACGTCGATCAGCGGTTTGCCCGGCGGCAGCAGTCCGGCGACCGAGTGGACGGCCGTGACCTCCAGGGACTCCTCCCGGCCGAGCCGGGGCAGGACGGCCGGCATGCGCTCCGCGAGCATGGTCTTGCCGGCGCCCGGCGGGCCTTCCAGGAACAGGTGGTGGCCGCCCGCCGCGGACACCTCGACGGCCGTGCGCGCCGAGCGCTGTCCCACGACGTCCGCGAGGTCGTGCCCCGGGTCGTGCGGGGCGGTGCCGAGGCCGTGCACCCCGGTGGCCGTGCCGGTGCCGGGCATCCGCAGACCGGCCATGAGCGGGTCGGGCCGGCCCGGCTCGTCCGGTTCCTCGTCGGGCACCGGTTCGTCGGCGAGGACGGCGATCAGCTGGCGCAGGCTGCGCACGCCGAGCACGGAGACATCCGGGACCAGTGAGGCCTCGGCGACTGCGCACTCGGGCACGACCACCTGTTCGTAGCCGGCGTCCGCCGCCGCCAGCACCGCGGGAAGGATCCCGCGGACCGGGCGGACCCGTCCGTCGAGACCCAGCTCGCCGATCATCACGATGTCGGCGAGCACCCGCGGGTCGATCCGCTCGGCCGCGCCGAGCACGGCGCTGGCGATGGCGAGGTCGAAGCCGCTGCCGGCCTTGGGCACGGAGGCGGGGCTGAGGCCGACGGTGAGCTTCTTCTGCGGCCATTCGCCGCCCGAGTTCACCACCGCCGCCCGGACCCGGTCCCGGCTCTCGCTCAGGCTCTTGTCGGGCAGTCCCACCAGGGTGAACGCCGCCACTCCGGGTTCCAGGTCGGCCTGGACCTCGACGACGACACCTTCGACGCCCACCAGCGCCACCGAGCAGGTGCGCGCGAACCCCATCTCAGGCCACCCCCCGCGCGTGCTCGACGAGGGCGGCCCCGCGGCGGGGCAGGAGGACGCCGACCAGGTCGATGCGGACGCCGCCCGGCGGGGCTCCTCCGTGCGTCTGGATCCATCGCTCGGCGAGCCCGCGCAGCCGCTCCGCCTTCTCGGGCGTCACCCCGGCCATGGGGTGCTGGAATCCACCGCCCCGGCGGGTCTTGACCTCGCAGACGACCAGCACCTCGCCGTCCCGCGCGACGATGTCGATCTCACCGGTCCTGCCGCAGCGCCAGTTGCGCTCCAGGACCGTCATCCCGGCCTCTGCCAGCCGCCGCGCGGCCAGGTCCTCGCCGTACCTGCCGAGTGCCCCTCGTGCCAGATCCGTCTTCATGTCGGCACCACCTCCGGCGCCAACGTTCACGCATCAGCGGAAGCCGGAAGGATCTTGGTGCACAACTCGGCGGCTGTGGACAACTCCGCCACCCGCGGAAGCTAAGGGCATCGGCCCGGGAGCTCCGGCGGAAGCGGCGGTCATCCGCCCGGAAGCTCCAGGTCGCTCTTGTTCAGCTCCTCGATGTTCACGTCCTTGAACGTGAGCACTCGCACCTGCTTCACGAACCGGGCCGGCCGGTACATGTCCCACACCCAGGCGTCCGCCATCGACACCTCGAAGAACACCTCACCCTGGACCGAGTGCACCTGCATCTCGTAGTCGTTGGTCAGGTAGAAACGCCGCTCGGTCTCGATCACGTATTTGAACAGACCGACGACGTCGCGGTACTCCCGGTAGAGCTTCAGCTCCATCTCGGTCTCGTACTTCTCGAGGTCCTCGGCGCTCATGGCATGTTCCCCTTCAGCCGTGCGATCCCCCCATTGTGCGCCAGTCCCGAGAGCCGCTAGACGATTTCCGTGTCAAGGGTTACGGGCCGGGCCGGGGGACCTTCGTCGAGCAGTTTGCTCAGCAGCCCTGCGAGCCTGGTCGGATACACCGTCTCATGTGCCCGGGTCAGTTCCCGACACGTCCACCAGCGTGCTCCGGAGACGCTCCGCCGCTCCAGTTCGGTGAGGGCCGTCGCCCGGGGCTCCACCCCGGACGTATCGGCCGTACGGGCCAGGTAGTACCACTCGTCCTGGTTCCAGCGGCGGCCCGCGAACGGGAAGGAGCACCTCCGCCGCCACAGCACCGGGCCGAGCTCGACGTCGGTGATGCCGGTCTCCTCGGCGAGTTCCCGCAGCGCGGCCTCTTCACGGGTCTCGTCGCCCTCCACGCCACCGCCGGGCGTGAACCACCAGTCGTCGGCCGGGTTGTCCGGCTCATGGCCGTGCAGCAGCAGGATGCGGTCCGCGGGGTCGAGCAGCACCACCCTGGCGACCCTGCGCAGTCCGTCCTCGTACGGGTCGACGCCCGCGTCGGTCGTCTCAGCGGACACCGGCGGGCTCCGGACGGGTGTCGGCGCGGCCCCGGGCGGCACGCTTGGCGATCGGGCCGTAGGCGCCGCCGCCGAGGACGAGCACCGCGCCGGCCACGATCAGCCGGCCGATCGTGCGCAGCGGCCCCGGCTCGGAGAGCGTGCCCAACGCCTCGAAGCCGGTGGGGCGCTTGAGCATGCCGTCCATGGGCCATACGACGGCGTCCACGCGGGCCTTGACGGATCCGCGGGACACCGTGCCGCTGGCGGCGTCGGTGAGGTGGGCGGTGGAGTCCAGGGAGCCCTGGCGTTCGTCGCCGAGCAGGAAGAGGCGGCCGTCGGGGACCTTCACGGTCGGGAAGTCCGTGATCTCGGCGAGGCTGCCCTCGGGCAGGTACGGTTCCTCGATCTGCTTGCCGTTGACGGTCAGCTTGCCGTCGGTGCAGCAGGAGACGGTGTCGCCGCCGACCGCGACGACCCGCTTGACGACGGGCGCGTTGCTCGCCCACGTCTTGTCGGTGAAGACGACGACGTCCCCGCGGCGCACCTCGTCACCGTCCACGACCTGGGCGAGGACCCGGTCCCCGGCGGCGATGGTCGGGGACATGGAGCTGGTGGGCACGGTGTACGGCCGGTAGATGAGCGCCGCCCAGCCGAATCCGCCGAGGAACAGCGCGAGGCCCAGCGCGACGGCCACACCGGACAGCACGTGTCCGGTCCGCCCGCCCACCGGACCACTGCTGGTGCCACCGCCGCCGTGCGGGACCGTACGTGTCGTGCTCTCGCCACCCATGGATCGGCACCCTACCCGGCGGTACGAGTCCGGGTCAGCCCCTCGTCCCCGGCCGGGGCCGGGGCTTGGGAAAGGGTTTGCCGGGCGGATCAGCGGCACCCCGGCAGATCAGGGGCCCGGCCGCCCCGGCGGGTCCCGGCCGGATCAGCGCGTCCCGGGCGGAAGCAGGCGCCGGCCGGAAGCAGGCGCCGGCCGGAAGCAGGCGCCGGCCGGAAGCAGGCGCCGGCCGGATCAGCGGGTGCCAGGCCGAAGCAGGTCCCGGCCGGATCAGCGGGTCCCGGCCGTCTCGGCGCGCCGACGGCGCCAGAGGGCCACCGGGACGACACCGGCCAGCGCGACGCTCTGCGGGGCGGCGGTGAGGGCGGCCGAGGCCGCCGGGCCGGCCTGGAGACCCTGCTGGTCGAAGGTGTCCGGCACCGGCAGCGTGCCCCAGCGGTTGATCGGCCAGGCCTTGACGATGGCACGCCCGACGACCTGGTCGACGGGGACCATGCCGTGGTTCTTGTCGGACTGGTTGTAGCGGGAGTCGCGCGAGTTCTGGCGGTGGTCGCCCATCACCCAGATGAAGCCCTTGGGGACCTTCACCGTGAACTGCCCGCCCTGGTCGTCCATGCTGCACGGGGTGTTGCCCGGGTACACGTACGGCTCGTTCAGCGCCTTGCCGTTGACCCTCAGCGGGCCGGTCTTGTTGCAGGAGACGGTGTCGCCGCCGACCCCGATCACCCGCTTGATCAGGTCCTTCTCCTCCACCGACGGCATCAGGCCGATCCAGCTGAGGAAGGTCTGGATCGCGTTCGGCTCGGCGGTGGGCTCGCCCGCGAGCCAGGCGTCCGGGTCGTGGAAGACGACGACCTCGCCGCGCTCGGGCTCGGAGCCGAACCACGGGGTGAGCTTGTCGACCAGGACGCGGTCGCCCTCCTGGAGGGTGTTCTGCATGGAGTCGGAGGGGATCGAGAACGCCTGCACCAGGAACGTCTTGATCAGCAGCGCGAGGACGAGCGCGATGCCGATCAGGATCGGCAGTTCCTTCCAGAACGAGCGCGGCTTCTTCGCCCTGGGGGCCCCGTCACCGGAGCCCTGTCCCGTCACGGGGGGCTGCCCGTCCCCGGGCCCGTCGTCCCCGGCCGCCGGAAAGTCACTCCCGGAGGTCACAGCGCCGTCCGCGGCCGGGCCGGCCTCGTCCACGGGGTGTCCGCGGTGCTCCTCGCCGTCGTGCCCGGACCGTGCGCCAACCGCCACATCCCCCACGCCAACTCCTCACTCTGTGCCGCTGCCTGCCCCATATACGGCGCAGGCCCACCACTCCCATAACGAGCGGGAGTTCCGCAGGGCTCGGGAGTCTGATCGTTCCGTTCGGATCGTCGGAGGCAACCCTATGCGACCCGTCGGACTGCGCGGTCGCCCCGGACACCGAGTCGGTCACGGAGGAAAAGGTTTGCGGTTCCTTGAGGGAGTTCCAGTGGCCGAGCGGCCAGGCGATCACCATGGCGCGCCCCACCACCCCGTCCTCGGACACCGTGCCGCCGTATGTGTCCTGGTGGGACCGGGAGTCCGCGGAGTTCTCCCGGTGGTCGCCCATCACCCACAGGCGGCCCTCGGGGACGGTGATGTCGAAGGGCGTGAGCGAGGGCGCGTTGGCGGGATGGAGGTAGTCCCCCTCGTTCAGGGGAACGCCGTTGACGGTGACCCGCCCCTGCGCGTCACAGCACTGGACGTGGTCGCCGCCCACGCCGACGACCCGCTTGATGAGGTCCTTCTCGTCGTCGGACGGCAGCAGACCGATGAAGGTGAGCCCTTCCTTGATCTGCTTGACGACGACGGGGTCGTCCTTCTTCGTGGTGGTCTGCTCGTCCTGCAGCCAGCCGCCGGGGTCCTTGAAGACGACGACGTCCCCGCGCTGCGGCTTGGAGCCGAACCACGGGGTGAACTTGTCGACCAGGACACGGTCGCCGATCTGGATCGTCTGCTCCATGGAGCCGGACGGAATCACGAAGGCCTGTACCAGGAACGTCTTCAGGACGAGCGCTATCAGGACGGCGACCCCGACGAGCAGCGGGATCTCCCGGACTGCGCTGCGCCTGCGCTTGCGCTTGACCTTGCGCTGGAGCTTGCGCCGCTCCGCGCGCGTGCGGCCGCCGGCCGGACCGGCGGCGCGCCGGACACCGGTGGGCAGGAGGTTGTCCGCAGCGCTGTCGGACGCGCCGCGGGGCTTGCCGCGGTTACCCACGGGCGCCCGCCGGGTGCGGGTCGGTGCTCGCCTCCGGCACACGCGCGTAGCCGCTCGGGCGGTGCAGGCGGGTGAGGTGGGCGAAGGGCCAGGCGATCCAGTCGGCACGGCCGATCACCACGTCCACGGGGACCATGCCGCCGCCCGGCGAGCCGAGATGGTCGCGGGAGTCGCGGGAGTCGCTGCGGTGGTCGCCGAGGACGAACAGGGTGCCCTGGGGCACAGCCACGTCGAAGGGCACCGTGGACGGGCTGTCGCCCGGATACAGGAACGTGGACTCGTCGACCGACCGGCCGTTCACCTGGATCCTCCCCTCCTTGTCGCAGCAGACCACGTGGTCTCCCCCCACACCCACAACGCGCTTGATGTAGTCGGCGTGCCCGAAGTACCCGGTGCCGTCGAACACGACGATGTCCCCGCGTCGCGGCTCGGCACCGAAACGGTACGCCAACCTATTTACGAGCACACGGTCGCCGATCCTCAATCCGTTCTCCATGGATCCGCTGGGAATCTGGAACGGTTTCACCACGAAGAGGTTGAGGAGCAGCAGGAACAGCAGGCAGATCGACAGCGTGAGACTGATCCGGCCGCCCGGCAGCCACTCCGTGATCCGTGCCACGAACGCGAAACGCGACCGGTCCTCCGGTCCCTCCGGGTCCGGGATCGCTCCGGGATCGGAAGGGCGGGAGGAGCGGTCGCGCTCCGTCGGCTGAGCTTCGGTGTCCATCGGAGCCAGATGCTATCCAGCCCCGTCATGAACTCCTGAAGGCGCTCAGTTGTCGCGCTTCTCCTTGATCTTCGCGGCCTTGCCGCGCAGCTCACGGAGGTAGTAGAGCTTGGCGCGGCGCACGTCACCGCGGGTGACCAGCTCGATCTTCTCGACGATCGGGGTGTGCACCGGGAAGGTGCGCTCGACGCCGACGGAGAAGGAGACCTTGCGGACCGTGAAGGTCTCGCGGACACCGGCGCCCTGGCGGCGGATGACTACGCCCTTGAACTGCTGCACACGGGAGCGGTTGCCCTCGATGACGCGGACGTGGACGTTGACGGTGTCACCCGGGCGGAAGGCCGGGACGTCGCTGCGCAGCGACGCGGAGTCGACGGTGTCGAGCAGGTGAGACATTTCGTCTGCTTTCCTCGTTGATGCCACAGGTCATCAACGGAAACTAGGAGTTCTGAAGGGGGGTGGTGCGCGTCGGGGCGGGCGTCGTGTCCCCCCGTGGCAGGGGCGCACGCCGGACTGCGCACAACAGCGACCTATTGTTCCACGCCGTCGGTCCTGCGCCAAAATCGGCCGTACGGCTCGCCCTCGGGGTCGGGTGACCAGCCCAGGATGGAGAGCATCTCGCGGTCCTTCTTGTCGAAGGCGCGGGGCTCGCAGCGTTCGATCAGGTCGGGCCGGTTGGCCGTCGTGCGGCGCAGGGCCTCGTCGCGGCGCCAGCGCGCGATCTTTCCGTGGTGGCCGCTGAGCAGCACCTCGGGGATCTCCCGGCCGCGCCAGGCGGGCGGCTTGGTGTAGACGGGGCCTTCCAGGAGGGAGGCCATGGCGCCGGGCGCGAAGGAGTCGTCGCGGTGGGACTCGGCGTTGCCCAGCACCCCGGGGAGCAGCCTGGCCACGGCCTCCGTGACGACCAGGACGGCCGCCTCGCCGCCCGCCAGGACGTAGTCGCCGATGGAGACCTCGTAGACGGGGATCCGGGTGGCGTACTCGTCGATGACGCGCCGGTCGATGCCCTCGTAGCGGGCCGGGGTGAAGATCAGCCAGGGCCGCTCGGAGAGTTCGACGGCGAGTTCCTGGGTGAAGGGCCGGCCGCTCGGGGTGGGGACGACGAGCGCGGGGGTGTGCGCGCCCCGCTCGTAGCCGTCGGCGAGGACGGCGTCGAGGGCGTCGCCCCACGGCTCGGTCTTCATGACCATGCCGGGGCCGCCGCCGTAGGGGGTGTCGTCGACGGTGTTGTGGCGGTCGTACGTCCACTGCCGCAGGTCGTGCACCTGGACGTCCAGTTGTCCACGCGCGCGTGCCTTGCCGACCAGGGAGACGTTCAGCGGGTCGAGGTACTCGGGGAAGATCGTGACGACGTCGAGGCGCATCAGGAGCCGTCCCCGGTCCCGTCGGTGTTCTCTCGCGTCTTCTCGTCCCGTGCGGAGGCGGTCTCGTCCTCGTCGCGTGCGGAGGCGATCTCGGCGCGGTCGTCGATCAGGCCGGGGGGCGGGTCGATGACCGCCCGCTGCTCCTCCAGGTCGATCTCGACGACGATCGCCTCGACGAAGGGGATCATCACCTCGCTCCCGTCGGCCCGCTCGACGATGAAGAGGTCCTGGGAGGGCAGGTGGGAGATCTCCGTGATGCGGCCGACCTCGACGCCGTCCTTCGTCACCACGTCCAGGTCCATGAGCTGGTGGTCGTAGTACTCGTCCTCCTCCTCGGGGAGCTCCCGGGGGTCCACCTCGGCGATCAGGAGGACGTTGCGCAGGGCCTCGGCCGCCGTGCGGTCGGCGACCCCCTCGAAGCGCAGGAGGAGACGGCCGCTGTGCACCCGGCCGGTCTCGATCGTGAGCGGACCCTTGGCGGCGGGATCCGTTGCCAGTACGGCGCCGGGGGCGAGCCGCAGTTCCGGCTCGTCGGTGCGGACCTCCACGGTGACCTCGCCCTTGATGCCGTGGGCGCGGCCGATCCGTGCGACTACGAGCTGCACTGTCGAAGATCTCCTGTCGTACCTGTCGTACCTGTCGTACCTGTCACGCGTGTCATGCCTGGCGCTCGTGCGCGCCCGCCGTAACGACTGCGGGCCGGGGACGGCCCAGTGGCCCTCCCCGGCCCGAGCCGGTGCTGCTGATGCGTCAGCGGACGTGGTCGACGTCGACGAGGTCGACGCGGACACCGCGGCCGCCGATGGCGCCCACGACGGTGCGCAGGGCGCGTGCGGTGCGGCCGTTGCGGCCGATCACCTTGCCGAGGTCGTCCGGGTGGACCCGGACCTCGAGCACCCGCCCGCGGCGCAGGTCGCGCGAGGCGACCTGCACGTCGTCGGGGTTGTCGACGATGCCCTTCACGAGGTGCTCAAGCGCCTCTTCGAGCATGCTGCTCAGGCCTCGGTCGACTCGGACTCAGCCGCGGCCTCGTCCTTCTTCTCAGCCTTCTTCTTCTGGGTGATGGCCTCACCCTTGCCCGTGTCGTCGCCACCGAGGGCCTCGAACGACGGGCGCGCCTTCTTCGGCTCGGCGACGAGCAGCGGAGCCGGGGCGGGCTCGCCCTTGAACTTCTGCCAGTCGCCGGTCTTCTTCAGGATGGCGAGCACGGGCTCGGTCGGCTGCGCGCCGACACCCAGCCAGTAGGCCACGCGGTCGGCGTCGACCTCGATGACCGACGGGTGGTAGGTCGGGTGGTACTTGCCGATCTCCTCGATCGCACGACCGTCACGACGGGTACGGGAGTCGGCGACGACGATGCGGTAGTGAGGCGCACGGATCTTGCCCAGACGCTTCAGCTTGATCTTGACTGCCACGGGAGTGAGTTCTCCTGGATTGACGTGTTTGGGCACGGCGAGATTGCCGCGTGGGGTTGCGGTACCCGAGTGCCCGATGGACGCGTCAGCCGGAGGAGAGAGGGGTCCTGTGCGGCTGTCGAGTACAGCTGACCATTGTGCCACACGCCGCGGGCCCTCCTGAGCCGCGGGTGCGCCGGGGCATGCCGCAGGAGCACCCGGCGCCACGGCGGCCGTACTGCGGCCGTACGCCGGGTGCCCGTGCCGCGGGTGCGGGGTGCCGTCGGGTGACGGCTCCCCGCACCGTCCGTCGAACCGGCAGCCACGAGATGCCGGTGCGTCCGTGCCCGCGGTTACGCCGCGCCCATGACCTCCGGGATGCGGAACGGCTTGCCGCAGCCGCCGCACACGATCGGGGCCTGGGCCAGGACCGACGGAACGACCCGGACGTTGCGTCCGCAGTCGCAGACGGCCTTGACGCGGACGCCGCCACCGGAGGAGCCGTGCCGGGCGGCCGGGCCGCGGAAGGCACGGGTCGTCTCGGCGGTGGTGGCGGCCACGTGGGCCTTGAGGGCCCGCTGGAGGCGCTCGATCGTCGGGCGGTAGCGCCGCTTGGCCTCGGGATTGAGGACCACCAGCGAGAAGCCGCTGCTGGGATGCGGTTCCTCGGGGTGGTCCAGGCCCAGTTCCTCGGCGATCGCGAGGAACCGGCGGTTGTGGTAGCGGCCGGCGCGGGAGGTGTCGCGGACCCCGCGGGCGGCGGCGATGCCATGGACTGCCTCATGAAGCAGTCGCTCGAAGGAGAGCTCGTGACCGCAGGCGGACGACGACTCCCCGATCAGTGACTCTGGCGCGGCAAGGTCCGGCAGCTCGGGGTGGTACCGCTGAATGTCGGCCCACGCCTGTGCCAGCTCTGCGGCGAGAACAGGTGGTGTCTGTGTCGTGCTCACGTAATGACAACGAGCGGGGGTGCCGCTGTGTTCCGATTCCGGGGCATCCCAAATAATTTGCACGTACCCGTCAGTTGCCACTGATGCGTCCTGACGAGGGCGGGTGCGCTGATCTGCGGAGAAGCCTCACAGCTCCTACCAAGCCGGTGCGTAGCCCCACGTACGTCCCTCACCTCCGGCCATGTCCACGACCGAGGAGAGAGTGTCCGGCTGAGGCGCAAGAGACGTTTCGGTCGCTCTCGGGGCGGAGGGCGTCGACTCAGTGGGCGCGCGCGACAACGGCGACGTTACCGGGCGCGTCCTCGGTCCCGGGCACCGGCCCGTCCTCGGCGACCGGACACCGTACGGTCGCCGCGTGCTCGGCCGGCGCGTTCTCACCGTCCTCGCCGAGGGTGGCCCAGGGAATGCGGGCCGGGCACCACGTCCAGGACGAGGACGTTCACCATGAGGTCCTCGTGGACCCGGCGGTGGACACGCGCGGCGAAGTCGCGGGCGTCCTCTTACATCGCGTGCGCGGTGTGGCCCTCCTGCCACAGGAACTCCGTGGTGCGCAGGAACAGCCGGGCCGCAGCTCCAAGCGCACCACGTCGGCCCACTGGTTGATGAGCAGCGGCAGGTCGCGGTGGCTCTGCACCCACTTCGCGAAGTACTCGTTGACGATCGTCTCGGAGGTGGGCCGGACGGCCGCGGGCTCCTCCAGCTCCTTGCCCCGCCGTGGGTCACCACGGCCGGCTCGGGCGCGAGGCCCTCGACGTGGTCGGCCTCGCGCGCGAGGGAGGACTGCGTGATCAGCAGCGGGAAGTATGCGTTCCGGGTGCCCGTCTCCTTGATCCGGGGGTCCGTCTCCGCCTGCATCCGCTCCCCCAGCCCGTACCCGTACGGGGCCGGATCACCATGGTGCCGCGCACCGGTCCGTTGTCGGCCGGTTCCGCCTTGGCGATCAGGTCCCGGTACCAGCGGGGCAAGTCGTCCGCCCGCGGGGTGAGAACGGGTGCCTTCGCCATGGCGCGAGGGTACGGGTCCACGTTGCCGGAATGTGAAATCCCGCCACACGCGCGGACGGCGCGCAAGCGGGCCTCCGCAACCTCTGGACGCGGGGTCGGGTGGGGAGTTACCTGGCATACGGGAGGGAGTGCGGGCGCACTGACGGGGGCCACCTGAACGGGTACTGCGGCAAACTCTCGGCGGATTGGGGCGCTTATCCATGACACCTACGCTCGTGCGGGAGCACCTGCTTCATGCGGGGCCCGCGCCCCGCATCGACCACGGTGCACGCGCGCGTGACTGGTCCGAGATCCAGGAGCGGATGCTGGTTCCGCTCTACGAGGCCGTCTACGAGCGACTGGGAGTGGGGCCCGGCACCCGTCTCCTGGGCCTCGGCTGCGGTTCCGGGCTGGCCCTGCTGATGGCGGCCTCCAGAGGCGCGGTCCTCACCGGCGTCGAGGCCCGGGCCCCGGAGCGGCTGGCCCTCGCCCGGCAGCGGCTGACTCCGGAGGCGGACGGCACGCGCGCGGGGGACGGCAGGCTCGCCAGGGGCGGCACGCGCCTCGTGGACGGCTCCCCCCGCGACGCGGCCGACGCTGCCGACGCGGAGACGCCCGCGTACAACCTGGTGACCGCCTTCGAGCCCATCGGATGCCTCGCGGGCGACTCCGAGGGGCTCGGCGAACTGCTCGCGGCCGCCACACCGCTGGCCGCGCGCGGGGCGCCCGTGGTGCTGGTGGGCTGGGGTCCGCCGGAGCGCTGCGCGACCTCGTCCGTGTTGCGGGTCGCCACCAGGCTGGCCGATCCGCTGCGGGCGGCGGGGAGTTGGCGCCCGGCGCTGCGCGACGACCTGGAGGAGGTCGCCCAGCGGGCCGGCCTCCGGCCCGACGGCTCCGGCCGGGTGGCCTGCCCGTTCGGGTACGCGGGCGTGGACAGCGCCCTCAAGGGCCTGTTGTCCACGGGCCTGTTCGACGCGGCGATCTCCGCGACGGACCAGGCACAGGTGGACAAGGAGGTGACCGAGGCGCTCCACCCCCACCGGCGGGCGGACGGCACGGTGTGGATGCCGAACGTCTTCCGGTACCTGATCGCCCGGGTCCCCTGAGCCCCCGGGTCTCCTGAGACCCCAGGTCTCCTGCAACCCCGGGGCCCCTGCAACCCCGGGTCCGCAGGACACGCCGGACTCTCGTGCCGCGGGTGCTATGTCTCGGTGTCCTTGGTCAGCCTGGTGATGCCCGCGATGCGGTACGCGTCCGCCTCGTCCAGCGTCTCGTTCTCCAGCAGCGCCCGGGCGAGGGCGTCCAACTGGCCTCGGTGGTCGCGGAGTTTGCGGCAGGCCTCCTCGTAGCACTCGTCGACGACGCGCCGCATCTCGTCGTCGATGGCGTCGAGGGTCTGCGGTGCGGCGGAGAGCCCGTAGGCCTGCTGGGCGTCGCCGGGCAGGGCCGACATGCGGCCGACGCGCTCGCTCATGCCCCAGCGGCCGACCATGCCGCGCACGATGGTGGTGACCTGTTCCAGGTCGTTCTCGGAACCGGTCGTGATCATGTCGTAGACGACGTGCTCGGCCGCCATGCCGCCGAGCGCGCCGATGATCCGGCCGCGCAGGTATTCCTCCGTGTACGCGTACCGGTCGGCGTCCGGCGTCGACAGGGTCACGCCGAGGGCGCGGCCGCGCGGCACGATGGTGATCTTGCGGACCGGGTCGGCGCCGGGCTGGAGCATCCCCAGCAGGGCGTGCCCGCTCTCGTGGTACGCCGTCCTGCGCCGCTCCTCCTCGGGCATCACCAGGGAGCGTTCCGCGCCGAGCTGCACCTTTTCCAGGGCCTCCGACAGGTCGCTCCGGGTCACCTGGTCCTGCCCCCGTCTGACGGCGAGCAGCGCCGCCTCGTTGGCGAGGTTGGCCAGCTCGGCGCCGGTCATGCCCGGGGTCGTACGGGCCACCTGGGCGAGGTCGACGTCCCGGGCGAGCGGGATCTCCCGGGTGTGGATCGCGAGGATCGCCTCACGGCCGCCGCGGTCGGGGGGCGAGACGTTGACGATCCGGTCGAAGCGGCCCGGCCGGGTGAGGGCCGGGTCCAGGACGTCGGCGCGGTTGGTGGCGGCGAGGACGATCACGCCCTCGGAGCCGGAGAAGCCGTCCATCTCGGTGAGGATCTGGTTGAGGGTCTGCTCGCGCTCGTCGTGACCGCCCATGGCCGAGCCGCCGCCGCGGGCCCGCCCGATGGTGTCGATCTCGTCGATGAAGATGATCGACGGGGCCACCTTGCGGGCCTCCGCGAACAGCTCCCGCACCCGGGAGGCGCCGACGCCCACGATCATCTCGATGAACTCGGACGCCGACGCGGAGAAGAACGGCACCCCCGCCTCCCCGGCCACCGCCCGCGCGAGCAGCGTCTTGCCGGTGCCGGGCGGGCCGGCGAGCAGCACGCCGCGGGGCATCTTGGCGCCCATCCTGCGGTAGGCGTCGGGGTTCTTCAGGAAGTCGACGACATCGCTCAGCTCGCCCGCGACCTCGTCGATGCCGGCCACGTCGTCGAAGGTCGTCCGTTCCTGCCCCGGCTCCAGCTCGACGGGCCGGGGCGGCGCCTTGCGGCCCAGCATGCCGCCCGCCCCGCCGAAGCCCGAGCGCATCCGCCGGGCGATGAACACCCACACGGCGACGAGCAGCACCATCGGGGCGAGCGCGATCAGCAGATTGGCGAGAAGGCTGCGCTGGCGGACGACCGGCTCGGCGGTGACGGTGACGTCGTGCTCGGTCAGGTGGTCCCAGAGCGGGTCGTCCGCGAAGGTCGGCCGCTCGGTGCGGAACTTGGTGTACCCGCCTCCGCCCTGCGGATTGTCCCGCTCCTTCCTGAGCTGCCCCTGGATCGCGTCGCCCTTGGCATAGATCTTGCTGACGTTGCCGGCGTCGACCTGCTTGCTGAACTCTGTGTAGGAGATCGTCGGTTCGTCGCCCTTGTTGTAGAGCGACAGCACGAGCAGCGCGATCAGGAAGACGACCAGCGCGGCGAGGATCAGGCTCCACCAGCCGCCGCGCAGCCGTCGTACGCCCGACGGCGGCTTCGGCGGCTCCTCCGGGGCGCCCTCGGTGCGCCAGGGCTTGTCGGGCGACTTGCGTGGCGGCGCAGCGTTGGTCATATCGGGACGTTACGACACACCACGGCCGTCAGCACCCGCGGGGAACGCGAAGGGGGCACCCGTCCCGGCACGAGGAGGCATGCGTCGGGGGGGGCCCCCGGGGGGGGGGGGCCCCCCCCCCCCGGGGCCGGGGGCCCCCCCCGGACAACGGGGGCACGGCGGGGGGCGGGCACCCACGGCCCGCCCGGGCGCCCGCGCCGGCGCCGG
>NZ_JBIVKQ010000031.1:0-60714 GCF_044750845.1 Streptomyces sp. NPDC088766
ACGAACCCGGGCTGGCGCTGACGGCGTGGCAGGAGGTCTGACCGACCCGCCAGGCCCGCGCGACCCGACGTGGGGGGGGGCCCCCCCCCCCCGCGGGGGGGCCCCCCCCCCCGGGGGCCCCCGGCGCCCCCGGGGGGGCGCCCCCCCCCCCCCCCCCCCCCCCCCCCCCCCCCCGCCCCGCCGCGGGGGGGGGGGGGGGGGGGGGGGGGGGGGCGGCCCCCCCCCCCCCCCCCGCCCCGCCCGCGATCAGCACAGCAACTCGACCTCCGTGACGACCGCCGGACCGTCGAAGGCCAGCCGGTAGTGCCGGTACGAGGCCGGGCGGGGGATCGAGAACGCCCGGGTCTGCCGGTCCCAGCGGAACGACTCGCCGGTGCGCCGGTCCAGGTCCGTCCAGGTCACGCCGTCGGACGAGCCCTGGAGCGTCCAGGCCGTCGGTGCGTCGGACTGTTTCGAGGACGTGAGCGTGTACTGGACGGCCTTCTCGGCGGCGCCGACCGGCAGGTCGACCGCGCCCGAGACCCCGGCCCCCGTCGCCGACGTGTTGTCGGACAGGGCGCCCTCGCCCGTGAGCACGTCCGTGCGCGGAGTGGGCACCTCGTCGTCCTCGGTGATCGACACGGGTGCCGCGCCCTTTCCGCCGCCCCACGCCGAGGGCCGCGGGCCCATGTCGAAGTCGAGGACCGCGCCCTTCGCCAGCAGCGAATGGGGGAGCGAGGTCGACTTCCACGGGCGGCCGTCGACCCGGAGGCCCTGTACGTAGACGTTCCGGGCGCTGTTGCGCGGCGCCCGGATCACCAGGTCCTCGCCGTTCTCCAGGTGCACGGTGGCCTTCTTGAACAGCGGGGAGCCGACCGCGTACTCGCCGCTGCCCATCACCAGCGGGTAGAAGCCGAGCGCGGAGAAGAGGTACCAGGCCGACTGCTCGCCGTTGTCCTCGTCGCCGTGGTAGCCCTGTCCGATCGTGCTGCCGGTGTACAGGCGCCCCAGCGCCTCGCGGACCCGGGCCTGCGCCTTCCAGGGCTGCCCGGCCGCGTCGTACATGTAGATCGCGTGGTGGGCCACCTGGTTGGAGTGCCCGTACATGCCCATCCGCACGTCCCGCGCCTCCGTCATCTCGTGGATGACGCCGCCGTAGGAGCCCGTGAACTCGGGGGAGGCGGTCTCCGGGGTCGCGAAGTAGGTGTCGAGCTTGTGCGCCAGGCCGTCGCGGCCGCCGTAGAGGTTGGCCAGGCCCCGGCTGTCCTGCGGGGCGGTGAAGGCGTAACCCCAGCCGTTGGTCTCGGTGTAGTCGTAGCCCCACACGCGGGGGTCGTAGGCCGACGACTTCACCCGCCAGTCGCCCTCCGCGTCCCGGCCCTGGAAGAAGCCGGCTTCCGCGTCGAACAGGTGCACATAGCCCTGCGCGCGGTTGAGGAAGTACTCCGACTCCTCCTGGTAGCGCCGCTCGCCCGTCCTCCTGAACAGTTCCTGTCCCATCCGGGCGATCCCGAAGTCGTTGAGGTAGCCCTCCAGGGCCCAGGACAGTCCCTCATGGGTGTCGGTGGCGGTGTAGCCGAGGAACGGCGAGGTCGCCATGCCCTTGCGGCCCACGCCGGACGACGGCGGCACGACGGTCGCGTTCTTCACGGCCGCGTCGTACGCCGACCTGGCGTCCAGGCCGACACCCTTGACGTACGCGTCCGCGAAGGCGACGTCCGACGAGGTGCCGGTCATCAGATCGGCGTACCCCGGGGAGGACCAGCGCGAGGTCCAGCCGCCGTCCCTGTACTGCTGCACGAACCCGTCCGCCAGCTCGCCCGCCCTGGCCGGCGTCAGGAGCGAGTACGCCGGCCAGGTCGTCCGATAGGTGTCCCAGAAACCGTTGTTGACGTACACCTTGCCGTCCACGATCTTCGCGCCGGTGCGCGTCGGGGTGTCCGGGCCGGGCATCGGGGAGAAGGGCGAGGCGTACTTGTACGTCGAACCCACCTTCTCGAAGCCGGAGTTGGGATACAGGTACAGCCGGTACAGACTGGAGTACAGCGTCGTCAGCTGGTCCGGGGTGGCACCCTCGACCTCCACCGTGCCCAGCAGCCCGTCCCACTGCCGCTGGGCCCGCCGCTCGACCGTCTCGAAGGCGGTCCCCTCCGGGATCTCGAGGCGCAGGTTGTCGCGGGCCTGGTCGACGCCGATCAGTGAGGTCGCCAGGCGCAGGGTGACCGTGCGGTCGGCGCCCGCGTCGAACCGCAGGTACCCCTTCACCCCGTTCGACGCCCCGGCCGTCACCGGCGCGTCGAACTCGCCGTACACGAACAGCCTGGTCGCGCCCGTGGACAGCCCCGACTTCACGTCCGACCAGCCGGTGACGACGCCCTTCTCGGTGTCGAGCGTGAGGCCCGCCCGGTCGGTGACGTTGTCGAAGACGACGCTCGCGTCGTCGCCCGGGTAGGTGAAGCGCAAGGCCGCCGCGTGGTCGGTCGGCGCCATCTCCGCCTTCAGCCCGTTCTCGAACCGCACGCCGTAGGAGTACGGCCGGGCCGTCTCGTTCGCGTGCCGGAACGGCAGCGCCCGCGCCGTCCGCCCGGTGTCCGGGACGCCGGCCGCCGCGGACGGCATCACCTGGAACGTCTGCCGGTCACCCATCCACGGACTGGGCTCGTGACTCGCGCTGAACGCCTGGATCGTGGGCAGGTTGTCGGCGTTGTTCGCGCGGGAGTAGTCGTAGAGCCAGCCCAGGGTGGACGCGTTGGTCACCGGGGTCCAGAAGTTGAAGCCGTGCGGCACGGCGGTCGCGGGGAAGGTGTTGCCCCGCGAGAAGCTCCCGCTGGAGTTGGTGCCGCGCGTGGTCACCGCGTAGTCCGACAGGTGCGCCTTGGGGGCCTCGGGCGGGGCCGTGCGCAGCGCGATGTCGTCCACCCAGCCCCGGAACCGTGCCGGCCCGCCGGGGGAGTCGTAGGCGAGGAGGATCCGGTCGACGGTCTTCCCGGCCGCCACCGAACCGATGCCCGCGACGACGTCGTTCCACTGGTTGACGTACAGCGACTTGGCCGCGCCCTGCCCGCGGGGCGACAGCGCGAAGCCGTACTGGTCGCTCGCCCCGAGCCCGCTCAGATACGTCCCGTCGGTGAACGCCAGGTCCACCGACACGTTCGTCGCCGCGTAGTCCAGGTCCCCCTCGGCCATGGCCGGGAAGATCCGGTACGCCAGGCGGGTGCGCGCCAAGACCCGCACGTTCACGTCGAAGACCTTGTTGTACGAGTAGCCGCGCCCCTCGGCGGTCTGCCGCCCGGCGTAGCGCAGGGCCCGCAGCCCCGTGAAGCCGGCCCGCGCCCTGGCGGTGGGGGAACCGCTCGGCCCGCGGTCGACGACGGTCTGCATGTCCGGCGGCACGGGGTCGCCGTCGCCGCCCGTCCCGAACCGCACGTCGGCGAGCTGGAGGATCCCGGCGCCGTGGTTCTTCGTCACCTCCAGCCGGAAGTGCCGGTAGGAGGCCGGTGCGCCGAGCGCGTACGTCCTCGTCTGCAACCGTCTGTCGAAGGACTCCCCGGAGCGGGTGTCGACGGCCGTCCAGTCGCTGCCGTCCGCCGAGCCCTTCAGGGTCCAGTCCGCCGGGTCGCGCCCGGCGGCGTCGTTGGCGGACGTCAGCGCGTACGCGGTGACCGCCGCGGGTTCGGGCAGGTCGAACTCCACCCAGCCGGTGGCCTCGAAGGCCAGCCACTTGGTGCCGGCCTCGCCGTCGACGAGGTTCTCCTTCACCTCGCCGCCGGCCGTGTTCTCGGCGCTCGCCCGGACGTCCGTGACCCGGTCGGTCACATCGCCGGGGAGCCCGCCGCCGTAGCCGCCGTCGACCCCCGACGCCCGTTTCCCGCCGCCCGGCACGGACTCGACGGTGCTCCGCCAGTCGGGAGCCCGCTCACCGTTCTCGAAGGAGGTGGCGAACTCCCGGTCGGGCACCGGCACCCGGTCGGGCAGGGCGACCGCCGCCCCCGGTGCGCCCGCCGCCATGACCAGGGCGGCCGTGCCCACGACCGCCCGTCTCCACCGGATCCACCTGGACCGAGCTCCGAAGCGCTGCATCCGTGAGCACCCTCCCTGCGCCGGACAACGTTGTCTTCCTTGATGCGCAGGAATCAGTAGGTGGCCAAGTGGCAAGTGATGTCAAGGACGTTGACCGCGCCATCCGGGTCCTTCGCAGTGACCCGGGCGGGCCCTGCGGGGCGTCGCGCCCAGGGTCCGCCGCTGGTTCCGGGAGGTGTCGTGCCAGGGTCCGCCGCTGGCTCCGCGAGGTGTCGTGCGAGCGTTGCCCCGTCGGCCCCGCGAGGCATTCCGCCAGGCTCCGCCGTGGATCGCCCGAACCGTTCTGAGCGGGTTCGCCGCAACTCCTCCACGGGCTCGCGTCCGGCGGTTTTCCGGCCGGACGGTCGCGGTGGGCTCATATTTCCGCCAGGTCTCAACTCGGAAAAGACCCATGGCCAACCTTGCATTCGATCTTGTCCGGCGGCGGGAAGTGGACTATACCTGTCGGCGATTCACCCGATCCGCACGACCCTGCTTCACCTGACCGCGGTGCCGGGAAGGATCCGGTTCACCGCCTGAGTCCTGGAGAAGGCGAGGACTTGAGCATGGGATCCACTTCTGTGTCCGATTCGGCTGATTCAACTGCTTCGACTGATTCAACTGGTTCGGCTGGTTCGGCCGGCTCCGTCGAGAATCGCGGTGCGAAAGGCGTCGGCCGCCGCGATCTGATCAGGAGATCGGCCGCCCTCGGACTGATCTCCGTCCCCACGGTGGGTTTCCTCTCCGCCTGCGCCAGCAGCGGGGGCGGCGGTGGCGAGGACAAGGCCGAGGCCGGAAAGAAGACCGACAAGAACCCGCTCGGCGTGAATGGCACCACCCGGATGGAATTCGTCCTGTTCGACGGCGGTTTCGGCAAGGAGTACGCCGAGGACGCCGTGAAGGTCTACGAACAGCGATTCCCGAAGGCCGAGGTGAAGTTCTCGGCCACCCAGAAGATCCAGTCCACCCTCCAGCCCCGTTTCAACCAGGGCACCCCGCCGGACCTCATCGACAACTCCGGCGCCGAGCAGATGGACATGGGCGTCCTGGTCGGCAAGAACCAGCTGGCCGACCTCACCGCGCTGCTGGACGCGCCGTCCTACGACGACCCGTCGAAGAAGGTCCGCGACACCCTGCGCCCCGGCATCGTGGAGATGGGCCAGTTCGACGGCGACCCGGTCTGGATCATGTACTACGCGTACACCGTGTACGGCGTCTGGTACTCGCAGAAGGCCCTGGACTCGCTGGACGCCACCTACCCCGAGACCTGGGACGAGATGCTCGCGGTCTGCGAGAAGGCCAAGAAGAAGGGCATGGCGGGCTGGACGTACGCGGGCAAGTACCCGTACTACCTCCCCTTCTCGCTGTACCCGATGATCGGCAAGGTCGGCGGCCGCGAAGTCCTCGACGCCATCGACAACCTGGAGCCGAACGCCTGGAGACACCCGGCGGTCAAGGCCTGCTTCGACGCCTACTACGAGCTGTACAAGAAGGGCTACGTCCTCCAGGGCACCCCCGGCCTGGACCACATCCAGTCGCAGACCGCGTGGGCCAAGGGCAAGGCCCTGTTCCTGCCCAACGGCTCCTGGGTGGAGAACGAGTCGGCCAACGTCATCCCCGCCGGCTTCGACCTCGCCGTCTCCGCGCCGACCGGACTCGACAGCTCCGACAAGCTGCCGTTCGGCACCATCTGGGCCTCCGGCGGCGAGCCGTTCGTCGTCCCGGCCAAGGCGAAGAACCCGGCCGGCGGGATGGAGCAGCTGCGCATCATGCTGAGCGAGGCGTCCTCGAAGAACTTCACCTCCAAGGTCAAGTCGCTGACCGCGTACAACGGCGGCACCGACGGCATCACCCTCACCCCCGGCCTCGAGTCGGGTGTCGCCGCGCTGGACAAGGCCGGTCAGAACGTGGTGAACCCGCGGCTCCAGGACTGGTACGTGCAATTGCAGAAGGAGAAGATCGGGGTCTCCGGACTCGGCGAGATGATGGCCGGCCGGCTCACTCCGGCGGAGGCGGTCAAGAAGATCCAGGGTTACGCCGACGAGGCGGCCAAGGATTCCTCGATCAAGCACTACAAGCACCAGTGACCGGCATTATCACGACACCGGAGTGGCGATGCAGCACGGCAAGTACCGGTTCGTCGCGGGGTTCCTGGCGCTGCCCCTGGGACTGTACGCGCTCTTCGTGGTGTGGCCGTTCGTCCAGTCCATCTACTACTCGTTCACGGACTGGACCGGTCTGAGCCCCGAGTTCGAGATGGTCGGCCTGGACAATTACCGGAGGATGCTGGACGACGACATCTTCTGGAAGTCCCTGCAGCACAGCTTGCTGTTCGCGGTCGTGCTGCCGCTGGTGACGATCGGCCTGGCGCTGTTCTTCGCCTTCATGATCAATGTCGGCGGACGGAGGAGAAGGGGCGGCCCGGTCGTCTCCGGTGTGCGCGGCTCTTCCTTCTACAAGATCGTCTATTTCTTCCCGCAGGTACTGTCGATCGCCATCGTGGCGTTGTTGTTCGCCTTCGCCTACAACCCCGACAGCGGCGCCGTCAACTCGTTGCTGCGCGGGATCGGTCTGGACGGCGTGCAGCCGCTGTGGCTGGGCGATCCGGGGCTCGCGCTGTGGTGCGTGATGGCGGTGCTCGTCTGGTCGACGGTCGGTTTCTTCGTGGTGCTGTTCTCCGCGGGCATGGCGTCGATCCCGGCGGACCTGTACGAGGCCGCCCTGCTCGACGGCGCCGGCCGCGCCACCACGTTCTTCCGCATCACCCTGCCGCTGCTGTGGGACACCGTGCAGTCCGGCTGGGTCTACATGGGCATCCTCGCGCTCGGCGCGGAGTCCTTCGCGGTCGTCCAGATCATGACGACCGGGCCGGGCGGGCCCGACTACTCGACCACCGTCATGGTCCTCTACGTGTACCAGAAGGCGTTCCGCGACGGTCAGGCCGCCTACGCCACCACCATCGGAGTCGCCCTGCTCGTCGTGACGCTGGCCTTCGCCGCGCTGGTGATGCGGCTGGGCCGGCGCGAGCGGCTGGAGTACTGATCATGAGCATCGAGAAGACCGCAGAGCCCCCGGCGCCCGTCCCCGTCACGAAGGCGGACCTTCCGCCGGCCGGGGCACCGCCCCGGACGCGGAAGGAGGGGCAGGTCCTCAACGCCTTCTCGCACGGCATCCTCGTCGTGTGGGCGGTGATGGTCGTGCTGCCGCTGCTGTGGGCGGTGATGACCTCCTTCAAGGACGACGGCTCCATCTTCGGCTCGCCCTGGTCGCTGCCCGACACACTGCACTTCGACAACTGGTCGCGGGCCTGGACCGAGGCCGACATGGGCGACTACTTCCTCAACACCGTGCTGGTGGTGGGAGGGTCGCTCGTCGGCACCCTGGTGCTCGGCTCGATGGCGGCGTACGTCCTGGCCCGGTTCGACTTCCCCGGCAACCGGTTCGTCTACTACCTGTTCGTCGGCGGCATGAGTTTCCCGATCATGCTCGCGCTGGTCCCGCTGTTCTACGTGGTGAACAACATGGGCCTGCTGAACACGGTCCACGGCCTGATCCTGGTCTACATCGCCTACTCGCTGCCGTTCACGGTGTTCTTCCTGACGGCGTTCTTCCGCACGCTGCCCTCGTCGGTGGCGGAGGCGGCGTTCGTCGACGGCGCCTCGCACAGCCGTACGTTCTTCCAGATCATGCTGCCGATGGCCAGGCCCGGCCTGATCAGCGTGGGGATCTTCAACTTCCTGGGCCAGTGGAACCAGTACATGCTCCCCACGGTCCTCAACACCGATCCGGACAAGCGCGTCCTCACCCAGGGACTGGTCCAGCTGGCCGTCAGCCAGGGCTACAAGGGCGACTGGTCGGGTCTTTTCGCGGGCCTGGTGATGGCGATGCTGCCGGTGCTCGCCGCGTACGTCGTCTTCCAGCGGCAGGTGGTGCAGGGACTGACCGCGGGGGCGCTGAAGTAGTCCCTCCCCTTGATCACTTGGACGCCGCGGTAGCACTGCGCAGCCACCCGTACGCGTGCCGTTCCCGAGTCGGGGAACGGCACCGTTCAGTGTGTGCACGAACGCGATTAGTGTTCAACCTCTTGACGGGAGGCAACCCGAACAGCTCAGCTTAGAGTTCACTAGTTGGACATGGACGGGGCCTCATCGAAGCGGTCCCGCGCGCAGGAGGTCGTCGTGGAGACTCCGGGGTCGCAGTCGTCGCTGCACCGAGCCAACCTGGAGCGGGTGGTGCGCGCCGTGCGCCTGGCCGGGTCCCTCACGCAGGCGGAGATCGCCCGGACGACGGGCCTGTCCGCGGCGACCGTGTCCAACATCGTGCGCGAGCTGAAGGACCGCGGGACCGTCGAGGTCACGCCCACCTCGGCGGGTGGCCGCAGGGCCCGCAGCGTCAGTCTGAGCGGGGACGCCGGCATCGTCATCGGGGTGGATTTCGGCCACACCCACCTGCGGGTCGCCGTGGGCAATCTGGCCCATCAGGTGCTGGCCGAGGAGTCCGAACCGCTGGATGTGGACGCCTCCTCGACGCAGGGCTTCGACCGGGCGGAACAGCTGGTCAACCGCCTGATCGAGGCCACCGGGGTGGACCGCTCGAAGATCGCCGGAGTGGGCCTCGGGGTCCCCGGTCCGATCGACGTGGAGTCCGGCTCGCTCGGCTCTTCCGCGATCCTGCCCGGCTGGATCGGCACCAAGCCCGCCGAGGAGCTGCGGGGGCGGCTCGGCGTGGCCGTGCACGTGGACAACGACGCCAACCTCGGCGCCCTCGGCGAGCTGGTCTGGGGCAGCGGCAGAGGCGTTCGTGATCTTGCTTACATCAAGGTCGCCAGCGGTGTCGGCGCCGGTCTGGTGATCGACGGGAAGATCTACCGGGGTCCTGGCGGCACCGCGGGCGAAATAGGACATATTACACTCGACGAATCGGGCCCCGTCTGCCGCTGCGGAAACCGGGGCTGCCTGGAGACCTTCACGGCCGCCCGCTACGTGCTGCCGCTCCTCCAGTCCAGCCACGGCACGGACCTGACCATGGAGGGAGTCGTGCGGCTGGCCAGGGAGGGAGACCCGGGCTGCCGTCGGGTGATCGCCGACGTCGGCCGGCACATCGGCAGTGGAGTCGCCAACCTCTGCAACCTGCTGAACCCGAGCCGGGTGGTCCTGGGCGGTGATCTCGCCGAGGCCGGTGAGCTGGTGCTCGGACCCATCAGGGAGTCCGTGGGCCGCTACGCGATCCCCAGCGCGGCACGGCAACTCACCGTTCTCCCGGGGGCACTCGGAGGCCGTGCGGAGGTGCTCGGGGCGCTCGCTCTCGCGCTCAGCGAGATGGGTGATTCGACCCTTTTGGACGGCACGCTGACGGCCAACACACCTGCCTTCACTTAGAGAACGAATGACGCCGTTGCCATCTCGTTAAGTATTTACTTCTTGACGTCGCACGTGTGGCCGAGTTGACTTCCAGCCACCTCGGCCGCAGCGTTGCGGCCCTGTCAGGGAGGCACACCCCAATGAACGCAACGATGCGTAGAGTCGTGATCGGCGCCACCGCCGTCTCCATGGCCCTGTCGATTGCCGCGTGCGGCAAGGCGGGCGACGACGACTCCGGCAGCAGCAGCAAGTCCGACAGCAAGTCCATCGGCCTGCTGCTCCCCGACAGCGTCACGGCGCGCTACGAGAAGTTCGACAAGCCGCTCTTCGAGGCCAAGGTCAAGGAGCTCTGCTCCGACTGCGACGTGCAGTACGCGAACGCCGCCGCCGACCCGGCCAAGCAGGCCCAGCAGATGAGCAGCATGGTCACCAAGGGCGTCAAGGTGATCGTCGTCTCCGCGCAGGACTCGGCCGCCATCAAGTCCTCCATCAAGTCCGCGGTGGACAAGGGCGTCAAGGTCGTCGCCTACGACCGCCTCGCGCAGGGTCCGGTCTCGGCCTACGTCTCCTTCGACAACGTCAAGGTCGGCGAGCTCCAGGGCCAGGCCCTCCTCGACGCACTCGGCCCGAAGGCCACCCCCACGGCGAACGTCGTCATGATCAACGGTGACGACGCCGACCCGAACGCCGGCCAGTTCAAGGAAGGCGCCCACAAAGCCCTCGACGGCAAGGTCAAGATCGCCTACGAGCAGTCCGGCCTGTGGAAGGACACCGTCGCCGCGCAGAAGATGTCGGCCGCGATCACGCAGCTCGGCGCGAAGAAGATCGCGGGCGTCTACGCCGCCAACGACGGCATGGCCGGTGGCATCGCCAACACCCTCAAGGGCGCGAAGATCAGCGGCATCCCGCTGACCGGCCAGGACGCGGAGCTCGCGGGCATCCAGCGCATCGTCGCCGGCACCCAGTCCTCCACCGTCTACAAGGCCTTCAAGCCCGAGGCCGACGCCGCCGCCCAGCTCGCGGTCAACCTGCTCGAGGGCAAGGACGTCAAGTCCCTCGCCACCACCGAGCTGACCAGCGGCTCCGGCGACAAGGTCCCCTCCCAGCTGCTGACCCCGGTGTCGGTCACCAAGGCCAACATCAAGGACACGGTCATCGCGGACAAGCTGTACACGGTCGAGGAGATCTGCACCGCCGAGTTCGCCGCCGCCTGCAAGGCCGCCGGCCTCCAGTAGCGGTCCCGCGCCCCGCGCGCATCCGGCTCGGGTCCCCCGCGGGGCCCGGGCCACCGGCCGCACAGCGGCCCCGTGAGACCCCGCCGACGCCTGCCCCACCTTCACACCCCGCTGCCGGGGCGGGCGTCGGACGGAACCGTTGCCAAGTGCGGCGGACTCGCGCATGTTCATCTTGTAAACCTCGTGCGTCAGCGCCCCGTACCCGTCGGCGTTGCGCACACCCTTCCGCGCCTGTCCCACAGCGCGGCATCCCCGCCGGTCAGGCGGCGAAGGAGATGGTTCACGTGTCCGCTACGCCCGTGCTGGCGTTGCGCGGAGTCTCCAAGCGATTCGGTGCGGTGCAGGCACTCACCGACGTCGAGCTGGAGGTCCACGCCGGAGAAGTGGTCGCCCTGGTGGGCGACAACGGCGCAGGAAAGTCCACCCTGGTCAAGACGATCGCGGGTGTCCACCCCATCGATGAGGGCGTCATCGAATGGGAGGGCAAGCCGGTCAGCATCAACAAGCCGCACGACGCTCAGGGCCTCGGCGTCGCGACGGTCTACCAGGACCTCGCGCTCTGCGACAACCTCGACGTGGTCGGCAACCTCTACCTCGGCCGCGAGCTGCTGCGCCGCGGTGTCATCGACGAGGTGTCGATGGAGAAGAACGCCCGCGAGCTGCTGTCCACGCTCTCCATCCGCATCCCGAGCGTGCGCATCCCGATCGCGAGCCTCTCCGGCGGTCAGCGCCAGGTCGTCGCCATCGCCCGCGCGCTGATCGGCGACCCCAAGGTCGTCATCCTCGACGAGCCCACCGCCGCCCTCGGTGTCGAGCAGACCGCGCAGGTCCTCGACCTGGTCGAGCGGCTGCGCGAGCGCAACCTCGGTGTCATCCTCATCAGCCACAACATGGCCGACGTCAAGGCGGTCGCCGACACCGTCGCCGTCCTGCGCCTGGGCAAGAACAACGGCTCCTTCCCCGTGAAGGACACCAGCCACGAAGAGATCATCGCCGCGATCACGGGTGCCACGGACAACGCCGTGACCCGTCGTGCGGGGCGTCGCACCGCGGAGGCGGCAAAGTGAGCGACACGTCCAAGACCGTGAAGAGCGACAGCGCCAAGGTCGAGAAGACCGAAGGCGTGGTGGAGGATCAGACCACCGTCGCCCCCGCCGACGACCCCACGGCCGCCCCGGTCACCGTCGTCGACCCGCGCCTGCTGGTCCGCGAGGAGGGCCTCAAGGGCTACATCACCGAGTTCAAGCGCAAGGTCAAGGGCGGCGAGCTGGGCTCGCTGCCGGTGGTCATCGGCCTGATCGTCATCTGGACGATCTTCCAGCTGCAGAACGACCGCTTCCTGAGCGCCGACAACCTCTCGAACATCAGCTACTACCTGTCGGCCACCGGCATGCTGGCCATCGGCCTGGTGTTCGTCCTGCTGCTCGGCGAGATCGACCTGTCCGTCGGCTCCGTCAGCGGCCTGGCGTCCACCCTGTTCGCCGTGTTCGTGGTGAACAACGGCATGAACCCGTGGCTGTCGCTCGTCCTGACGGTCCTCACGGGCATCGCCATCGGCGCCCTGCACGGCTGGTTCTTCGCCAGGATCGGCGTACCCGCCTTCGTGGTGACCCTGGCCGGCTTCCTCGGCTGGAACGGTCTGATGCTGTGGCTGCTGGGTGACAGCGGCACCATCAACATCCCGTCCGACTCCGGTCCGGTCCACCTGCTCGGGCAGAGCTCCTTCTTCATGGACCAGGCCATCATCGGTGCCTACCTCCTGGCCGGCCTCGGTGTGGCGTCCATGCTGTTCGGCTCCTTCGGCGAGCAGCGCCGCCGCAAGGCTGCGGGCGTGCCGTTCCGGCCCACCAGCGAGATCCTGCTGCGCGTCGGCGCGCTGGCCGTCGCGTCCTTCGCGGCCGCGGCCGTGCTGAACAACGCCGCCGGCGTCTCCAACGCGCTCGTCATCTTCCTGGCCGCGCTGGTCATCGTCGACTTCATCCTCCGCCGTACGACCTTCGGCCGTCAGGTCTTCGCGGTCGGCGGCGGTATCGAGGCGGCCCGCCGCGCCGGTATCAACGTGCCGATGATCCGCATCACCGTGTTCGCCATCGCCGGTGGGTTCGCCTCGGTCGGCGGTATGTTCTTCGCCGGCCAGACCGCCAGCGCCACGCTCAGCGCCGGTGGCGGCAACACCCTGATGCTGGCGATCGCCGCGGCGGTCATCGGCGGTACCAGCCTCTTCGGCGGCCGCGGCACCGTCTGGTCCGCCCTCCTGGGCATGCTGGTCATCCAGTCCATCCAGACCGGTCTCGACCTGCTGAACATGAACACCTCGATCCAGTACATGATCACCGGTGGTGTCCTGCTCGGCGCGGTCGTCATCGACTCGGTCTCCCGCAAGAGCCAGAAGGCCGCCGGTCGAGGCTGACCTCGGCGGCGCCCCACCCCGTGCCCGGTACCCGCGTGGGTGCCGGGCACAGGCATGCCGGGCCCGTCCGGGGGGACCCGCATCCAGGGGACGGCCGAACCGTGAATCCCCGAGGACCCCTGAATCAAGGGGCGGGCGCCGTCCGCCGGGCCGGAAGATTAGACTCGCAGAGCCCGGCAACAGCTCGATCAGCTCTACTGCAAGGAGGCACGGGTGCCGCTGCTGACCCGCATCAGGGGACCGCGCGATCTGGACCGGCTCAGCCTGGAGGAGCTGGACCAGCTGGCAGGGGAGATCCGGACCTTCCTCGTCGACGCCGTGTCCAAGACCGGCGGCCACCTCGGCCCCAACCTCGGTGTGGTCGAGCTCACCATCGCACTGCACCGGGTCTTCGAGTCCCCGAAGGACAAGGTGCTCTGGGACACCGGCCACCAGTCCTACGTGCACAAACTGCTCACCGGCCGGCAGGACTTCTCCCGGCTGAAGATGAAGGACGGCCTGTCCGGCTACCCCTCGCAGGCCGAGTCCGAGCACGACGTCATCGAGAACAGCCACGCCTCCACGGTGCTCGGCTGGGCCGACGGCATCGCCAAGGCCAACGAGATCCTGAAACGGGACAGCCACGTCGTGGCGGTCATCGGTGACGGCGCCCTGACCGGCGGCATGGCCTGGGAGGCGCTGAACAACATCGCCGAGGCCAAGGACCGTCCGCTCGTCATCGTCGTCAACGACAACGAGCGTTCCTACGCCCCCACCATCGGCGGCCTCGCCAACCACCTGGCGACCCTGCGCACGACCGACGGCTACGAGCGTTTCCTCGCCCGCACCAAGGACATCCTCGACCGCACCCCGGTCGTCGGGAAGCCCCTCTTCGACACCCTGCACGGCGCCAAGAAGGGCCTGAAGGACTTCATCGCGCCGCAGGGCATGTTCGAGGACCTCGGCCTGAAGTACGTCGGCCCGATCGACGGCCACGACATCGAGGCCCTGGAGTCGGCGCTGGCCCGTGCCAAGCGCTTCGGCGGCCCCGTCATCGTGCACTGCCTCACCGAGAAGGGCCGCGGCTACCAGCCCGCCCTCCAGGACGAGGCCGACCGCTTCCACGCCGTCGGCAAGATCCACCCCGACACGGGTCTGCCGATCGCCAGCAGCGGCGCCGACTGGACCTCCGTCTTCGGCGAGGAGATGGTGAAGCTCGGCACCGAGCGCGAGGACATCGTCGCCATCACCGCGGCCATGCTCCAGCCCGTCGGCCTGGACAAGTTCGCCAAGGCCTTCCCCGACCGCGTCTACGACGTCGGCATCGCCGAGCAGCACGGCGCCGTCTCCGCGGCGGGCCTCGCCCACGCGGGCGTGCACCCCGTCTTCGCGGTCTACGCCACCTTCCTCAACCGCGCCTTCGACCAGGTCCTCATGGACGTCGCCCTGCACAGGTGCGGGGTCACCTTCGTGCTCGACCGGGCCGGCGTGACCGGCACCGACGGCGCCTCCCACAACGGCATGTGGGACATGTCGATCCTCCAGGTCGTACCGGGCCTCAGGCTGGCCGCGCCGCGCGACGCCGACCAGGTGCGCGCCCAGCTGCGGGAGGCCGTCCAGGTCGACGACGCGCCCACCGTGGTGCGCTTCTCCAAGGGCGCCGTCGGACCCGCCGTACCGGCCGTGGGACGCGTCGGCGGCATGGACGTACTGCGCGAGCCGGGCACGGACCGGCCCGACGTGCTGCTCGTCTCCGTGGGCGCCCTCGCCCCGATGTGCCTGGAGATCGCCGGCCTGCTCGACCGGCAGGGCATCTCCACCACCGTCGTCGACCCGCGCTGGGTCAAGCCCGTCGACGAGGCCATGGCCCCGCTCGCCGAGCGCCACCGCGTCGTCGTCACCGTCGAGGACAACTCGCGCGTCGGCGGTGTGGGCTCCACGATCGCCCAGGCCCTGCGCGACGCCGGGGTGGACGTGCCCCTGCGCGACTTCGGCATCCCGCCCCGCTTCCTCGACCACGCCTCCCGCGCCGAGGTCATGGCCGAGATCGGGCTGACCGCCCCCGACATCGCCCGCCAGGTCACCGGCCTGGTCTCCCGGCTCGACGGGCGGTACGACAGGACGGCCGCCGAGGTCGAGCCCGCGCGCGACTGACGGCGACGCACACGACCGACGGCGACGCACGCGACGACGGGAATCGCGCGCGATGCGCGCCGACACGCCGTGCCGGGCCGGTTTCACCGCTGAGAGGGTGGTGAAACCGGCCCATTTGCGTGATTGAGCCCGCGCCGGGGCATACGGACTACGCCCCCTCTCGATCATGTCGGGGACGACACAGCGTGGGAGGTAGACCCGTGAGCAGCACCCTCTTCCGGACGAAGAAGGTCGAGCAGTCCATCCTCGACACCGAGGAGCCCGAGCACGCGCTCAAGAAATCCCTGTCCGCGCTCGATCTGACCGTCTTCGGCGTCGGCGTCATCATCGGTACCGGCATCTTCGTCCTGACCGGCACGGTCGCCAAGAACAACGCCGGCCCCGCCGTCGCCCTGGCCTTCGTGGCGGCCGGCGTCGTCTGCGCACTCGCCGCGCTCTGCTACGCCGAGTTCGCCTCCACCGTCCCGGTGGCCGGCTCCGCCTATACCTTCTCCTACGCCTCCCTCGGAGAACTGCCCGCCTGGATCATCGGCTGGGACCTGGTCCTGGAGTTCGCGCTGGGCACGGCGGTGGTCGCGGTCGGCTGGTCCGGCTACATCGCCTCGCTGCTGGACAACGCGGGCTGGCACCTGCCGGAGGCGCTCAGCGGCCGGGACGGGGCCGAGGGCTTCGGCTTCGACATCCTCGCCGCCGCGCTCGTCCTGGTCCTCACCGCCATCCTCGTCGTGGGCACCAAGCTCTCCGCGCGCGTCACCTCGGTGGTCGTCGCCGTCAAGGTGACCGTGGTCCTCGTCGTGATCATCGCGGGCGCCTTCCTCATCGAGGGCGACAACTACGACCCCTTCATCCCGAAGGCGCAGGAGGTGCCGGCGGGCGACAGCCTCAAGGCCCCGCTCATCCAGCTGATGTTCGGCTGGGCGCCGTCCAACTTCGGCGTGATGGGCATCTTCACCGCCGCCTCCGTGGTCTTCTTCGCGTTCATCGGCTTCGACGTGGTCGCCACGGCCGCCGAGGAGACCAGGAACCCGCAGCGCGACATGCCCCGCGGCATCCTCGGCTCCCTGATCATCTGCACCGCCCTCTACGTCGCGGTGTCGATCGTCGTGACCGGCATGCAGAACTACACCGAGCTGTCCATCACCGCCCCCCTCGCCGACGCCTTCAAGGCCACCGGCCATCCCTGGTTCGCCGGCTTCATCAGCTTCGGCGCCGCCGTCGGCCTCACCACGGTCTGCATGATCCTGCTGCTCGGCCAGACCCGCGTCTTCTTCGCGATGAGCCGCGACGGACTGCTGCCGCGGTTCTTCTCCCAGGTCCACCCGCGGTTCAAGACCCCGCACCGGCCGACCGTCCTGCTCGGCGTGCTCATCGCGATCCTGGCCGGCTTCACGCCCCTGAGCGAACTCGCCGAACTCGTCAACATCGGCACGCTCTTCGCCTTCGTCGTCGTCGCCATCGGCGTGATCATCCTCCGCCGGACCCGTCCCGACCTGCCCCGCGCCTTCCGCACCCCCTGGGTGCCGGTGCTGCCGATCCTGTCGGTGCTGGCCTCGCTGTGGCTGATGCTCAACCTGCCCGCCGAGACCTGGCTGCGCTTCGCGATCTGGATGCTGATCGGGTTCGCCGTCTACTTCCTCTACGGCCGTTCCCACAGCCGCCTGGGCCGCGGCGAGGGCACCGCCGTCGGCCAGGTGGCCGGCCCCGGCCCCGGCGACGGCCGCTGAACACCCCGCCCCACGGCCCCGCGTGCCCCGCCCCGGCGGCGACCGCGGGGCCGCGTGCCGTCCGGCCGCGTGCCCCTCGGCCGGGGCGCGCGCAGGTGCCGTAGCCGCCTACGCCCGGACGGTGCGGGGGCCCGCCACCCCGGCGCCCAGCGCGGTGACCCGCCGGCGCAGTTCGCGGTCGGCCGTGACCACCAGGCGGCGGCGGTCCCCCGACCGGGCCACCAGGCCGACAATGTGGTCGTCCCCGCTGCCGGACGCCGACTCCACCCGTACGCCGGGCACCGGCGCCACACCGCGTGCGGCGCCCTCGACGACCAGGACGACCTCCACGGGCCCCGGGTGCCCCGGCAGCCCGTCGGCGGCCAGCCGGTCCCGCAGCCGCTCCGCGGCGCCCCGTCGGTCGCGCCACCACCCGTCGGGCACCGACCCCACGACGTTCGCGGCGTCGACGATCACGAGCAGCGGGCCGTTGTCGTCGTCCATGGCGCCCAGGGTGCCACGGCCGACGGCGGCCCCGACGCGGCCCACCCGAGGGTGCCGTCGACGGGCCGTCATAAAGTGACCGGGTGAACGGCGAATGGCTCGTACGTGGCCGCGACGGGCGGCTCTGTGTCTACCTGACGTCGGACGATGCGGTCCTGTGCCGCGCGGAGCGCACCCCGGGCGGCGCCTGGGACCCGCCGCGCAGGGTCGGTGGCGACCAGAGGCTGCGTGCGGTCCCGGCGGTCGGCCGCGGGGCCGACGGGTACGCCCATCTCGCCTCCTGGCGGCCCACCGTGCCGGGCCGGTCGGGAATCGTGCACTCCGCCCACTTCCGTCCCCTGCTCGCCGCCCTCGACTGGGTTCCGGTCGGCCACCCGGACACCGAGGGCGACCTCACCGGCACGCCCGCCGTCGCCGTGGACGCCCAGGGGCGGGCGCACGTGTTCGTGGCCCGGTCCGGCACCGGGCTCGGCATGGCCGCCCAGAAGGAGAAGGGCGGCTGGGACCCGTGGCGCGACCTGAAGGGGCCGGAGGTCCTGGGAGCGCCGGTCGCGCTCGCGGGCGAGTCCGGGCGCGTCGAGGCGTACGCGGCCGTCCCCGGCGGGCTCCAGCACTGGCGGCAGGAGCAGCCGGGCACCCCGCCCGTCCTCGGGGAGTCGGTGCAGACGCCGGTCCGCCCCGGCACCCTGCGGGCCCTGGCCACCTCGCCGGAGCACACCACGCTCTACTACACCGACCCATCGGGGGACCTGTGCGCCTGGCGCCCCGGTGGCGCACCCGTCGTCCTGCTCGCCGCGGCGGGCCCCGGTCCGGTGGCCGCCGTGCGCTGCGAACTCGACGGACACGACTGCACGCTGCTCGCCCAGCGCTCGTCCGGCGGCCGGGTGGCCTTCGCGGCGTACCCCACCGAGCAGGAGGGCGCCGGCGCCTGGTGGACCGAGTCCGGACCCGGGCTGCCCGCCGACGCCGAGGTGGCCCTCGCCCGCGACCACGAGGACCGGGTGGTCGCCGTGACCCTGTCCCCGTCGGCCGGCCGGCTCCTCGTCACCCGCCGCAAGGACGAACCCGGGCTGGCGCTGACGGCGTGGCAGGAGGTCTGACCGACCCGCCAGGCCCGCGCGACCCGACGTGAGGAGGGCCCCCGCCGACCGGCGGGGGCCCTCCTCACGTCATGCGCCCGTGTCACACCGGGATCGACGCGACGCCCGGAGCCAGGAACTTCTTGCCGTTCACCCGCTCCGACACACCCTCACGGTCCAGGTACGGCGTGATGCCGCCCAGGTGGAAGGGCCAGCCGGCACCGGTGATCAGGCAGAGGTCGACGTCCTGCGCCTCGGCGACGACGCCCTCGTCGAGCATGAGCCCGATCTCCTGCGCCACCGCGTCCAGGACGCGCGCCCGCACCTGCTCCTCGGTCAGGACGGAGTCGCCCTGCTTCAGCAGCGCGGAGACCTCCGGGTCCAGCTCCGGCCTGCCGCTGTCGTAGACGTAGAAGCCGCGCTTGCCCGCCTCGACGACCGCCTTGAGGTTCGGGGAGACCGTGAAGCGCTCCGGGAACGCCCGGTTGAGCGTCTCCGAGACGTGCAGGCCGATGGCCGGGCCGACCAGCTCGAGGAGGACCAGCGGGGACATCGGCAGACCGAGCGGCTCCACCGCCTTCTCCGCGACCTCGACCGGGGTGCCCTCGTCGATGACGTTCTGCACCTCGCCCATGAAGCGGGTCAGGATGCGGTTCACGACGAACGCCGGGGCGTCCTTGACCAGGACGGCCGTCTTCTTCAGCTTCTTGGCGACGGCGAAGGCGGTGGCCAGCGACGCGTCGTCGGTCGCCTCGCCGCGCACGATCTCCAGGAGCGGCAGGACCGCGACCGGGTTGAAGAAGTGGAAGCCCACGACCCGCTCGGGGTTCTTCAGCTTCGACGCCATCTCGGTGACGGAGAGGGACGAGGTGTTGGTGGCGAGGATCGCGTGCGCCGGGGCGACCGCCTCGACTTCCGCGAACACCTTCTGCTTGACGCCGATCTCCTCGAACACGGCCTCGATGACGAAGTCCGCGTCCGCGAAGCCCTCGGCCTTGTCCAGCACACCGGTCACCAGCGCCTTGAGGCGGTTGGCCTTGTCCTGGTTGACACGGCCCTTGCCGAGCAGCTTGTCGATCTCGGCGTGGACGTAGCCCACACCCTTGTCGACGCGCTCCTGGTCGATGTCGGTCAGCACGACCGGCACCTCGAGGCGGCGCAGGAACAGCAGGGCGAGCTGCGAGGCCATCAGGCCCGCGCCCACGACGCCGACCTTGGTGACCGGGCGGGCCAGGTTCTTGTCCGGGGCACCGGCCGGGCGCTTGCCGCGCTTCTGCACCAGGTTGAACGCGTAGATGCCGGCGCGCAGTTCACCGCCCATGATCAGGTCGGCGAGGGCCTGGTCCTCGGCGTCGTAGCCCTGCTGGAGGTCGCCGTCCTTGGCGGCGGCGATGATGTCGAGGGCGCGGTAGGCGGCCGGGGCCGCACCGTGCACCTTGCTGTCCGCGATGAAGCGGCCCCTGGCGACGGCCTGGTCCCAGGCCTCGCCGCGGTCGATCACCGGGCGCTCGACGACGATCTCGCCCTTGAGGACGGACGCCGTCCAGATCAGCGACTGCTCCAGGAAGTCCGCACCCTCGAACAGGGCGTCGGCGATGCCCAGTTCGTAGACCTGGGCGCCCTTGAGCTGCTTGTTCTGGTTGAGCGAGTTCTCGATGATCACCGAGACGGCCTTGTCGGCGCCGATCAGGTTCGGCAGCAGGGTGCAGCCGCCCCAGCCGGGGACCAGACCGAGGAAGACCTCGGGCAGCGAGAAGGCGGGCAGGGCCGCGGACACCGTGCGGTAGGTGCAGTGCAGGCCGACCTCGACGCCGCCGCCCATGGCCGCGCCGTTGTAGTACGCGAAGGTCGGCACGGCCAGGCCGGAGAGGCGCTTGAAGACCTCGTGGCCGCCCTTGCCGATGGCGAGCGCGTGCTCGTGCTCCTTCAGCAGCTCGACGCCCTTGAGGTCGGCGCCGACCGCGAAGATGAACGGCTTGCCGGTGACACCGGCGGCGACGATCTCGCCGGCCGCCGCCTCCTTCTCGACCTGGTCGATCGCGGTGTTCAGGTTCGCGAGGGACTGCGGGCCGAAGGTGGTCGGCTTGGTGTGGTCCAGGCCGTTGTCGAGGGTGATCAGGGCGAAGCGCCCGGCACCCTGCGGCAGGTCGAAGTGGCGTACGTGCGCCTGCGTGACGACCTCGTCCGGGAACAGCTCGGCCGCACCCTTCAGCAGCTCAGCGGTGGTGCTCACTTGTCCCCCTCGAAGTGCGGGTTCTCCCAGATGACCGTCGCGCCCATGCCGAAGCCGACGCACATGGTGGTCAGGCCGTAGCGGACGTGCGGCTGCTCCTCGAACTGGCGCGCCAGCTGCGTCATCAGCCGGACGCCGGAGGAGGCCAGCGGGTGGCCGAAGGCGATGGCGCCGCCGTACTGGTTGACGCGCTCGTCGTCGTCGGCGATGCCGTAGTGGTCCAGGAAGGCCAGGACCTGGACGGCGAAGGCCTCGTTGATCTCGAAGAGACCGATGTCGGAGATGGACAGACCCGCCTGCGCGAGGGCCTTCTCCGTGGCCGGGATCGGGCCGTAGCCCATGACCTCCGGCTCGACGCCCACGAAGGCGTAGGAGACCAGGCGCATCTTGACCGGCAGGCCGTTCTCGCGCGCGAAGTCCTCGGAGGCGATGAGGGAGGCGGTGGCGCCGTCGTTCAGACCGGCCGCGTTGCCGGCGGTGACCCGGCCGTGCACGCGGAACGGGGTCTTCAGCCCGGAGAGGTTCTCCAGGGTCGTGCCCGGACGCATCGGCTCGTCGGCGGTGACCAGGCCCCAGCCCGTCTCACCGGCCTCGGGGCTGGTCCGCCGCACGGACACCGGCACCAGGTCGGCCTGGATCTTGCCGTTGGCGTAGGCCTTGGCGGCCTTCTCCTGCGAGCGCACCGCGTACTCGTCGGCGCGCAGCTTGGTGATCTGCGGGTAGCGGTCGTGCAGGTTCTCCGCCGTCATGCCCATGAACAGGGCGGACTCGTCGACCAGCTTCTCGCTGACGAACCGCGGGTTCGGGTCCACACCCTCGCCCATCGGGTGGCGGCCCATGTGCTCGACACCGCCGGCGATGGCCACGTCGTAGGCGCCGAAGGCGACGGAGCCGGCGACCGTGGTGACGGCCGTCAGGGCGCCCGCGCACATGCGGTCGATGGAGTAACCGGGCACCGAGGTCGGCAGACCGGCCAGGATGCCGGCGGTGCGGCCGATGGTCAGGCCCTGGTCGCCGATCTGCGTGGTCGCGGCGATGGCGACCTCGTCGACCTTCTTCGGGTCGAGACCGGGGTTGCGGCGCAGCAGCTCCCGGATCGCCTTCACGACGAGGTCGTCGGCACGGGTCTCGTGGTAGATGCCCTTCGGGCCCGCCTTGCCGAACGGGGTACGGACGCCGTCGACGAAGACGACGTCCCTGACGGTACGAGGCACGATGGCTCTCCTCCAGGTGCGGGATGGCACTACTGCGTTGCGCAAGCGCTGAGCGCGCGCTCAGAACCCATGCTACTTGTGGGTAACGTAGCTGCACAGCCCTACCCGGCGGAGCGGCGAATGTCACACGGCCGGCGGATCCGCCGATCCCGTGGCTCCGGCACCGATCCCCCGCGTGCCCGCACGAGATCTTGGCCTGATCCCGACCTCGCGGTACCGCTTCGGCGGCGCGACCCGGCCGGGCCGCGCGCGGACACCGCGCGCGTCGCCGTTCACCGCCGGTGGCCGCCGTATGACAGCGATGTCCACGGCGGCTACGCGGGCCCCTGCCTCCCGGACTCCGGCACACCGCTGCCCTGCGTGCCCTGGCCCTTCGCCGACAGCGCCGCCACCAGTACCGGCGTCGCCTGCTCCACCTGCCAGGGGCGGGCGCCGAGGGCCGTGAGAGCAGAGGCGACGGAGTCCGTGCCGACCGGCTGGGGCGGCTCCCAGCAGACCCGCCGGACGGTGTCCGGGGCGATCAGGTTCTCCTGCGGCATGTTCAGTTCCTCGGCCAGCGCCGAGACGGCCGACCGCGCCGCCGAGAGGCGGGCCGCCGCCTCGGGGTCCTTGTCCGCCCAGGCCCGCGGCGGCGGCGGCCCCGCGACCGACTGCCCCGGCTGCGGCAGCTGCGACTCGCTCAGTTCCCTGGCCCGGTCGACGGCCGCCTGCCACTGCTCGAGCTGGCGTCGGCTCATCCGGTGCCCGAAGCCGTTCAGCGCGGCCAGCGCGTGCGTGTTGGCCGGCACGGCGAGCGCGGCCTCCACGATGGCCGCGTCGGACAGCACCTTGCCGGGCGACACGTCCCGCCGCTGGGCGATCCGGTCCCGCGTCTGCCACAGCTCCCGCACCACACCGAGCTGGCGGCGCCGGCGCACCTTGTGCATGCCGGACGTACGGCGCCAGGGGTCCTTGCGGGGCTCGGGCGGCGGCGCGGAGGCGATCGCGTCGAACTCCTGCCGGGCCCACTCCAGTTTGCCCTGCCGGTCCAGTTCCTTCTCCAGCGCGTCGCGAAGGTCGACGAGGAGCTCGACGTCCAGGGCGGCGTAGCGCAGCCACGGCTCGGGCAGCGGGCGGGTGGACCAGTCGACGGCGGAGTGTCCCTTCTCCAGGACGAAACCGAGGACGCCCTCGACCATCGCGCCGAGTCCGACGCGCGGGAACCCGGCCAGTCGCCCGGCCAGCTCGGTGTCGAACAGCCGGGTGGGCACCATGCCTATTTCCCGCAGGCACGGCAGGTCCTGGGTGGCCGCGTGCAGCACCCACTCCACGTCGGACAGCGCCTCGCCGAGCACGGAGAGGTCGGGGCAGGCGACGGGGTCGATCAGCGCGGTGCCGGCGCCCTCGCGGCGCAGCTGCACCAGATAGGCGCGCTGGCCGTAGCGGTAGCCGGAGGCGCGCTCGGCGTCCACGGCGACGGGGCCGGAGCCGGCGGCGAAGGCGGCGATCGTCTCGGCGAGCGCGGCCTCGTCGGCGATCACGGGGGGAATGCCCTCGCGTGGTTCGAGCAGTGGTGTCGGCGCCCCGGTGGCAAGCGATCCGTCGTCTTCCGGAGGGGCGCCCCCGGTGGTTCGCAGTGAGCTGGCTGCTGCGGTTTCTTGGGCGTCGGTCACCTGTCAAGGGTATCCGTGTGTGGACGGAGACCGCCGACGGAACGTTCCGTCGGCGGTCTCCGCAGGGTCGCAAACCAGTCAGGCCGGGGGGAGGGGGACGGGAAACCGGTCGGGCCGACGAGGACGGGCAGGGCGAACCGGTGAGGTGGGTGAAGGGCGGGGGGATCGAGGAGGTCGGGGGGATCGAGATCGAAGGGGATCAGTGGGGGGCGTCGAGACCGGGGTCGATCCGCCGGGTGGCCGTGTGGCCCGGTGGCCGGGTGAACGGTTGGGCCCTCGGTCCGCGAAGCTCAGTGGATGATGCCGGTGCGCAGCGCCACCGCGACCATCCCGGCGCGGTCGCCGGTGCCGAGCTTGCGGGCGATGCGGGCGAGGTGGCTCTTGACGGTCAGCGCGGACAGGCCCATCGAGACGCCGATCGCCTTGTTGGACTGGCCTTCGGCGACCAGGCGCAGCACCTCCACCTCGCGGCCGGACAGCTCGCGGTAGCCGCCCGGGTGGCTCGGGGCACCCGGGGGGCGGCGGTGGAGGCGGGCGGCGGCCGCGCCGATGGGGGCGGCACCGGGCCGGGTGGGGAGCCCGATGTTGGTGCGGGTGCCGGTGACGACGTAGCCCTTGACGCCGCCGGCGAGGGCGTTGCGTACGGCGCCGATGTCGTCGGCCGCGGAGAGGGCGAGCCCGTTGGGCCAGCCCGCGGCGCGGGTCTCCGACAGCAGGGTGAGGCCGGAGCCGTCGGGAAGGTGGACGTCGGCGACGCAGATGTCGCGGGGGTTGCCGATGCGGGGACGAGCCTCCGCGACGGACGAGGCCTCGATGACGTCGCGCACACCGAGCGCCCACAGATGGCGGGTGACGGTGGAACGGACGCGCGGGTCGGCCACGACCACCATGGCGGTGGGCTTGTTCGGGCGGTAGGCGACCAGGCTTGCGGGCTGCTCGAGGAGAACGGACACCAGGCCTCCTGGGAGGGGGGATGAGGGGCCGGCTCGTGGGGATGAAGCCGGGACGAACCGTGCTTTCAAGGTCACAGTCGTCTTCGGCACCGGACCGTGGGTCCTTTAGAAAATGATCACGATCTAGTGAGTAACAATGCGTGCAATTCGGACACGTGGTCGATCATCCGAAGATCGAGTCGGTTTGAGCGAGTGTCGTATGGGATCGAAAGTGGCCGTATCGACAAAGAGATGGTCAATCGGGGCGGCCGTTCGAGGGACCCCGCGGTTGCCGGACCCGAACACGGCGTGCGAGCACGGCCGACGGGCCTCGGCGGGGTCGTGAGGTGGTGAGGTCGGGGAGATCCGGTGCGATTCGGCGGGAGCCGGGAAACCCGGAGACCGGGAGACCGGAGAAGGTCAGGGGTGTGCCGGGCGGCGACGGAACCCGTCGCCGTCGATGTGCGCGGTCACCGCGACTGCCGCCTCCGTCGTTGCGGCGGCGTCACCGCGGACGCGTACCCCGTCGTTGCGGCGGCGTCACCGCGACTGCGGCCCCCGTCGTTGCGGCAGCGTCACCACGGACGCGTCCCCCGGACCGGCCGGCGGCAGCCCCGCGACCTGCGCCAGCAGATCGCACCAGGACGCCAGGTGCGCCGCCGTGTCCGGGACCGAGCCGAGCCCCTCGCGGGGCGTCCAGGAGGCCCTGATCTCGATCTGGGAGGACGCCGGACGTTCCGACAGGCCGCCGAAGTGGTGCGAACTCGCCCGCGTGACCGTGCCGCTCGGCTCGCCGTACGTCAGGCCGCGCGCCTGGAGCGCCCCGGTCAGCCAGGACCAGCACACGTCCGGCAGCAGCGGGTCCACCGCCATCTCCTGCTCCAGCTCCGCCCGCACGAGGGTGACCAGCCGGAAGGTGCCGTGCCAGGCGTCGTGCCCGGCCGGGTCGTGCAGCAGGACCAGACGGCCGTCGGCCAGATCCTGGTCGCCGTCCACGACGGTCGCCTCCAGCGCGTACGCGTACGGCGCGAGGCGTCGCGGGGCCGGGGTCGGCTCGATCTCGATCTGGGGCCGCAGCCGGGCGGTCCGCAGCGCGTCGACGGCGGCCCGGAAGGGCGCCGGAGCCGCCCTGCCCCCCTCCCGGTCCTCCCCGTTCCCGTCATCCATCCCGCCCGTACCGTCCGACAGTCGTCCCTGAGCCGCAGCCATGCCGGGAACATTAAGGGGAACGGGAGCTTCGCGCAGGGCAAGACACCCGCGCGCGGACCCCGGACGGCTGCGCGCTGGGCGAACAGGCGCGCGGGCGGGGGGTGTCGGTGGGCGCCGCGCAGGCGGGACGGGGGCGGACCGCCGGTTTCCGCGGGCTTTCCGCGTCGTGGGAGACTTGCCGTCGTGAGCGCGAACGAGAGCCCCGCGGGCCGGCAGCCGACAGCGACGTACGACAGCCCCTTCATGAAGGCGTGCCGGCGTGAACCGGTGCCGCACACGCCCGTGTGGTTCATGCGCCAGGCCGGGCGCTCGCTGCCCGAGTACCGCAAGGTGCGCGAGGGCATCCCGATGCTCGAGTCCTGCATGCGGCCCGAGCTGGTCACCGAGATCACCCTCCAGCCGGTGCGCCGGCACGGCGTGGACGCGGCGATCTACTTCAGCGACATCGTCGTCCCGCTGAAGGCGATCGGCCTCGACCTCGACATCAAGCCGGGTGTCGGCCCGGTCGTCGAGCAGCCCGTCCGCACCCGCGCCGACCTCGCCCGGCTGCGCGACCTCACCCCCGAGGACGTCTCCTACGTCACCGAGGCGATCGGCCTGCTGACCCGCGAGCTGGGCTCCACCCCCCTCATCGGTTTCGCGGGCGCGCCCTTCACCCTTGCGAGCTACCTCGTCGAGGGCGGCCCGTCGCGCACGTACGAGAACGCCAAGGCGATGATGTACGGCGACCCCGAGCTGTGGGCCGACCTGCTGGACCGCCTCGCGGACATCACGGCGGCCTTCCTGAAGGTGCAGATCGAGGCGGGCGCGTCGGCGGTCCAGCTGTTCGACTCGTGGGTGGGCGCCCTGGCTCCGGCCGACTACCGCCGTTCGGTGATGCCGGCCTCGGCGAAGGTCTTCGAGGCCGTCGCCGGGTACGGCGTCCCGCGCATCCACTTCGGCGTCGGCACCGGCGAGCTGCTCGGGCTCATGGGCGAGGCGGGCGCGGACGTCGTCGGCGTCGACTGGCGCGTCCCGCTCGACGAGGCCGCCCGCCGGGTCGGCCCCGGCAAGGCGCTCCAGGGCAACCTCGACCCGACCGTGCTGTTCGCCTCCACCGAGGCCGTCGAGACCAAGACCCGCGAGGTCCTCGACGCCGCCGCGGGCCTGGAGGGCCACGTCTTCAACCTCGGGCACGGCGTCATGCCGTCCACCGACCCGGACGCGCTGACCCGCCTCGTGGAGTACGTCCACACCCACACGGCCCGCTGACCCGCCGCCCGCGTCACCAGCCGGGCCGCGCGCTCCTGCCGAACAGCAGGCCGCGCGGCTCCGGTGGCGGCGGCGTGCCCTTCTTCAGCGGCCAGGCGAGCAGCATGCCCGCCAGGAAGCCGACGACGTGCGCCGCGTACGCCACCGTGCCGGCGTCGGACACGCCCTCGCCGGAGGAGTACACCGCCTGGAGCCCGAACCAGAAGCCCAGCACCAGCCAGGCCGGCAGCCGCAGCGGCAGGAAGACCAGGAACGGCACCAGCACCCACACCCTGGCCTTCGGGTACAGCACCAGATAGGCGCCCAGCACGCCCGCGATCGCTCCCGAGGCGCCGATCAGCGGGTCGGCCGAGTCGGCGTTGACGAGCGCGAAGCCGTACGACGACGCGTAGCCGCAGACGACGTAGAACAGCGCGAAGCGCACGTGGCCCATGCGGTCCTCGATGTTGTTGCCGAAGATCAGCAGGAACAGCATGTTGCCCAGCAGATGCAGCCAGCCGCCGTGCAGGAACATCGCGGTGAGGACGCTCAGCGCCGGGGACTTGTCGTAGTCCGGCGGGCCCAGCAGACAGCCGCCGCCGCGCACGTCCCCGGTGGGGACGAACTGCGGGAACTGATGGTGGATCAACTCGCGGGGCACGGCCGCGTACTGCTCCAGGAACGCGTGCAGGTGGCAGGTCTGCGCCAGCGTGCTGTCACCCGCCACCGAGCCGGACAGGCCCGGCATGAACAGGAACACGAAGACGTTCACGGCGATCAGCGCGTACGTCACCACGGGGGTACGCCGCGCGGGGTTCACGTCATGGACGGGGATGACCACAAGGAAGTACTGCCCCCGATCCGTTCGGTGAATCGGTGAACGCGGTTCCCCACGGGCGCGTATGAACCGGCAACCGCCCGCGGCACTGGGAAGGCGGGCCGCGGGAACTACGTGAGGAACAGGCGATGAACGACAGGGTGACCCCTCCGATGCACGCCACGCCCGACGGCGAGGCGGAGATCGCGCTCGTGATCCGACTGCCCTGGGAGGACGTGGCCCGGCTCGGTCAGGAGGCGGGGCGGCTGGCCGCGCAGCACAAGAGGCCGGTGACCCTCGACGAGGCCGTCAGCCACCGGCTGCGGTCCCGGCCGGCGTCGGCGGCGCACGCGAAGCCGGCGGCCGAGCAGCAGCCTCCGGCGGTCTCCGCGCTGCCGAGGCTGTCCGGGACCGCGTAGGCGCGTCGCGGGGCCGTCCCCCTACGCGCCCCGCACCTTCGCGGCCGCCTTCCGCGCCGCCACCAGCACCGGGTCCCACACCGGGCTGAACGGCGGGGCGTAGCCCAGGTCCAGGGTGGTCATCTGTTCGGCCGTCATGCCCGCCGTCAGGGCCACCGCCGCGATGTCGACGCGTTTGGCCGCGCCCTCCCTGCCGACGATCTGTACGCCGAGGAGGCGGCCCGTGCGGCGTTCGGCGAGCATCTTGACGGTCATGGGGGAGGCGCCGGGGTAGTAGCCGGCCCGGCTGGTGGACTCGACGGTGACCGCCTCGTACTGCAGGCCCGCCCTGCGCGCGTCCTTCTCGCGCAGGCCCGTGCGGGCGATCTCCAGGTCGCAGACCTTGCTGACGGCGGTGCCGACGACGCCGGGGAAGGTGGCGTAGCCGCCGCCGATGTTGGTGCCGATGATCTGCCCGTGCTTGTTGGCGTGGGTGCCGAGGGGGATGTGGCGTTCCTGGCCGGAGACCAGGTCGAGGACCTCGACGCAGTCGCCGCCGGCCCAGACGTTCTCGTGGCCGCGCACCCGCATCGCCAGGTCGGTGAGGAGACCGCCGTGGGCGCCGAGGGGCAGGCCGGCGGCCTCGGCGAGGGCGGTCTCCGGGCGGACGCCGATGCCGAGGACCACCACGTCCGCCGGGTACTCGGCGTCCGCCGTGACGACCGCCCGCACCCGGCCGTCGTCGTCGGCGAGCAGCCCGGTGACCTCGGCGTCGTTCACCATGGTGATGCCGAGACCCTCCATGGCCCGGTGCACCAGCCGTCCCATGTCCGCGTCGAGCGTGGACATCGGCTCGCCGCCCCGGTTGACGACCGTCACCAGGTAGCCCCGCTTGATGAGCGCCTCGGCCATCTCCACGCCGATGTAGCCCGCCCCGACCACCACGGCGTGCCGCCCGCGCGCGCGGGTACGCGCGAGCGAGTCGAGCAGCTCCTGCCCGTCGTCGAGCGTCTGCACCCCGTGCACGCCCTCGGCGTCGGCCCCCGGCAGGTCCGGCCGGATCGGCCGGGCCCCGGTGGCGATGACGAGGTCGTCGTACGACGTCCAGGACTCCGCCCCGGAATCGACGTCACGCGCGTGCACCCGCTGCCGGGCCAGGTCGATCTCCGTGACCTCGGTGCGCAGGCGCAGGTCGATCCCGCGCGCGCGGTGCTCCTGCGGCGTGCGGGCGATCAGATCGTCCCGCTCGTCGACGTCGCCCCCCACCCAGTACGGGATGCCGCAGGCCGAGTAGGACGTGAAGTGGCCGCGTTCGAAGGCCACGACGTCCAGTTCGCCGGGCCCCTTCAGCCGGCGGGCCTGGGAGGCCGCCGACATGCCCGCGGCGTCGCCGCCGATCACGACCAGCCGCTCCCGCCCGGCCGTCCCGGGGCGCGCGCTCTCGCTCATGCTCATGCGGACACGCTACGGGGCGGGCGCCGGGCGATCCCGCCCGCCCTCGCCCCCACCGGGCCGACCGGGTCGCGAACCTGGCGGTCCGGCCGGCCCGGCCTTCCCCGCACCTTCAGATGGTGGGAGTCCGCCGGCCGGGAGAGACGCCGAAGGGCCGGTGAGGCCGTACACGCAGGCCTCGCCGCCCTCGGGGGAGGGCAGCCGCAGCCGGACCGGGGCCGACAGCGGACAGCGCCTCGGGTGTCCGCGACAGCTCGGCCGCGGTCTCCCCGCCGAGCGGCTCGCGGACCGTCGGCGCGCAGCACGCGCCGGGTCGACGGCCCGCTCGTCGGGCCCGGCGGCTTCCGGGGCGCGCCGCGGCCGCAGGGCGCCGACGCCCGGGGCGCCGCAGGGCCCTGAAGCCGGGCCCTGAAGAGGCCCGGCGCCGCCCTCCCGCCCGCTCAGTCCCGGTCGGCCGTCCGCCCCTCGGGCTCGGCCGGGTGGGCCGGGTGGGTCGGCTCGGCCGGGTGGGCCGGCCACTGAGCCGGCTCGGCCGGGCGGGCCGCCCGGCGTCGGGGGCGGAGCAGCCGCAGCCACACGAGCAGCGCCAGCGCGAGCACCGCGGCGAACGGCAGCACCGCGCCGAACGCGATCGCGATCCAGCGCAGCATCGTCACGAACGCGTCCCAGCCGCCGGCCAGCGCGTCCACGAACCCGGGGTCGTCGTCCTCGGCCTCCACCGGCACGGGCTTCTCGGACAGGGTCAGCGTGATCGTGGCCAGAGCGGTGCGGTCCTTCAGGGACGCCTGCTGGGCGAGCAGGGCCTCCAGGTCGGCCTCGCGGCGGCTCAGTTCGCCCTCCAGGGTGACCACGTCGCTCAGCTTCGTCGCCCGGTCCATCAGCGCGCGGACGCGGGTCACGCTGGCGCGCTGCGAGGTGATCCGGCTCTCCACGTCGACGACCTGGTCGGTGACGTCCTGGGCCTTCGCCGTGCGCTCCAGGAGCTTGCCCGCGCCCTGCAGGCCGGCCAGGACGTCGTCGTACTCCTCCACCGGCACGCGCAGGACGACGCGGGTCCGTTCGGTGCTGTCCTCGTCGCGGACGGTCGTCTCGTCGCCGACGTAGCCGCCCGCGTTCTCGGTGGTGGCGCGGGCCTGGTCGAGGGCCTTGGGCACGTCCTTGACCTGCACGGTCAGGGTGGCGGTGCGAATGATGCGGTTGACGGACGGCTTCGGCACCGCGGTCGCCCGCGACCCGCTCGCGCCCGCACCGGACTTGGCGTCCTCGGCCGGCTGCGCCACGCCGGCCTCCGGGCCGGCCGCCTTGTCCGAGCTGCTGCTCCCTCCCGTGTCGTTCGCGCCGCACCCGGTGAGGGCGACGGCGGCGGCGAGCAGGACGCCCGCCAGGGCGTGGACCGGTCGTACGGAACGTCGTGTGCGCATGTGGGCGTACCCCCGAGGGTTCGGCGACGGCTGACGGTCCTTCGACGCCGGGGCGGGGCGCGACGTTTGGCAGAGATGGTTCCGAAGCGGTCACGGTCGGGACTCGGTGGGGCCACATGGCCCTGGCCGGAGTGCCGGTGGGGTCTGAGAGAGTGGGGGGCATGAGCACAACGGGTAAGCGCACGGGGCACGTCGTCGTGCTGGGAGCCGGGATCGCGGGCCTGGCGGCCGCCCACCGGCTGCTGGGGCGCGGCACGCGCGTGACCGTGCTGGAGGCGTCCGAACGGGTCGGCGGCAAGCTCCTGCCGGGCGAGATCGCCGGCGTCCGGGTCGACCTGGGCGCCGAGTCGATGCTCGCCCGCCGCCCCGAGGCGGTCGCCCTCGCGCGCGAGGTGGGCCTGGGCGAGCGCCTCCGGCCGCCGGCCACCGCCACCGCCTCCGTCTGGACCCGCGGCGCCCTGCGCCCCATGCCCAAGGGCCATGTCATGGGCGTCCCCGGCACCGCCGCCGCACTCGCCGGCCTCCTCTCCGACGAGGGCCTCGCCCGGATCGCCCGGGACGCCGACCTGCCCCGCACGGAGATCGGCGAGGACGTGGCCGTCGGGGAGTACGTGGCGGCCCGCCTGGGCCGCGAGGTCGTCGACCGCCTGGTGGAGCCGCTCCTCGGCGGGGTCTACGCCGGTGACGCCTACCGCATCTCGATGCGCTCGGCCGTACCGCAGCTGTTCCAGGCCGCGCGCACCCACCGCTCGCTGACGGAGGCCGTCCGCGACATCCAGGCGAAGGCCGCCGCCGGCCGGCAGACCGGACCCGTGTTCATGGGCATCGAGGGCGGTGTCGGCTCGCTGCCGCTCGCGGTGGCCGCGTCCGTGGAGGCGCGCGGCGGCGAGATCCGCACGCGCACGCCGGTGAGCGCCCTGCGCCGCGACCCGGCCGGCGGCTGGCGCGTCACCGCCGGCGACCGTGTCCTGCACGCCGACGGCGTCGTCGTCGCCGTCCCCGCGCCCGTCGCCGCCGAGCTGCTCGCCGCCGAGTCCCCCGAGGCCGCCGCCGAACTGCGCACCGTCGAGTACGCCTCGATGGCCCTCGTCACCCTCGCCTTCCGCCGCTTTGAGGCCGCCCTGCCCGACTGCAGCGGTTTCCTCGTCCCGCCCGTCGACGGCCGCACCGTCAAGGCGTCCACGTTCGCCTCGCAGAAGTGGGGCTGGATCGCCGACGAGGACCCGGACGTGACCGTGCTGCGCACCTCCGTCGGGCGGTACGGCGAGACGGAGATCCTGGAGCGCTCCGACGCCGAACTCGTCGACGTCTCGCGGCACGACCTGAAGGCCGCCGTCGGCCTGGACGCCACGCCCCTCGAAACCCGCGTCACCCGCTGGACGGACGGCCTGCCCCAGTACCCCGTCGGCCACCACGCGCGCGTGGCCCGCGTCCGCGGGCACCTCGCGAAGCTCCCCGGCCTCGCGGTGTGCGGCGCGCCCTACGACGGCGTCGGCATCCCCGCCTGCATCGCGAGCGCGTACGCGGCGGCCGACGGGATCGGCGGCGACGAGAGCACCGCGCGCGAGCTGACGGCCGACCCCGTGCAAAGTCTGCACGGCGGAGCGGGAGAATGAGAACCATGAGTGACGACGCCCCCACCACCGAGCCCGGCAGGATCCCGAACAAGGGCAAGCTGGCCAAGGACCTCAACGAGGTCATCCGCTACACGCTGTGGTCCGTCTTCAGGCTGAAGGACACCCTCCCCGAGGACCGCGCCGGCTACGCCGACGAGGTGCAGGAGCTGTTCGACCAGCTCGCCGCCAAGGACGTGACGGTCCGCGGCACCTACGACCTGTCCGGCCTGCGCGCCGACGCGGACCTGATGATCTGGTGGCACGCCGAGACCAGCGACCAGCTCCAGGAGGCGTACAACCTCTTCCGCCGCACCAGGCTGGGCCGCGCCCTGGAGCCGGTCTGGTCGAACATGGCGCTGCACCGCCCCGCCGAGTTCAACCGCTCGCACATCCCGGCGTTCCTCGCCGACGAGACACCGCGCGACTACATCAGCGTCTACCCGTTCGTGCGCAGCTACGACTGGTACCTGCTGCCCGACGAGGACCGCCGCCGCATGCTCGCCGACCACGGCAAGATGGCCCGCGGCTACCCGGACGTCCGCGCCAACACGGTCGCCTCGTTCTCCCTCGGCGACTACGAGTGGATCCTCGCCTTCGAGGCCGACGAGCTGTACCGCATCGTCGACCTCATGCGCCACCTGCGCGCCTCCGAGGCCCGGCTGCACGTCCGCGAGGAGGTCCCCTTCTACACGGGCCGTCGCAAGGACGTCGCCGAACTGGTCGCGGGCCTCGCCTGATCAGCGCGCCGGCCGGGTGGCCGCCGCCTTCTCGGCGCGGCCGGCCGGCCGGGGTTCCGGGCGCGGGGCGCAGGCCGCGCGCCGGGCCGGCAGCCGCCCCTCCAACAGGTAGGCCTCCAGATGGCCGTTGACGCAGGGGTTCGGCCCGCCCGCGATGCCGTGGGTGCCGGCGTCCCGCTCCGTCACCAGCACCGAGCCCGTCAGCCGCCGGTGCAGCTCCAGGGCCCCGTCGTAAGGTGCCGCGGCGTCCCGTTCGGCCGCCAGGATCAGCGTCGCAGGCAGCTCACCGGGCCCGGTCCGCACGTCCGGCGGCTGCTGCCGGGGCGCCGGCCAGTACGCGCACGGCAGGTTCGCCCACACGTTGTCCCAGGTCTCGAACGGCGCCACCCGCGCGAGCCGCGTGTTGTCCCGGTCCCACACCCGGAAGTCCGTCGGCCACGGCCCGTCGTTGCACTCCACGGCCGTGTAGACGGCGTTCGCGTTCTCGGCCTCCGCCGCGGCCTCCGTGGCCGGCGCGGCCAGCGCGATCAGCCGTTCCGGATCGCCCCTGAGATACGCCGACAGCGCCTCGGCGCGGGACGGCCAGTAGTCGTCGTAGTACCCGGCCTGCAGGAACGTGCCCTGCAACTGCGCGGGCCCCACCCGGCCGCCGGCCGGCTCGGCGGCCAGTCTCGCCCGTGCCCGCTCGTAACTGCGCAGCACCGCCTGCGGGGTGCTGCCCAGCCCGTACACCCGGTCGTGCCGCGCGACCCACTCGCGGAAGTCCTCCCAGCGGCTCTCGAACGCCGCCGACTGGCGGAGGTTGTTGCGGTACCAGATCTGCGCCGGGTCCGGGTTCACCGCCGCGTCGAACACCATCCGCCGCACGTGCGAAGGGAACAGCGTCGCGTACAGCGCCCCGAAGTAGGTGCCGTACGACGCCCCCATGAACGTCAGCCGCTCCTCGCCCAGCGCTGCCCGCAGTACGTCCAGGTCACGGGCGTTGTTCAGCGAGTGGTAGTGCCGCAGCGCGCTGCCCGTCCGCTGCGCGCAGCCACGCGCGTAGGCCTTCGCCCGCGCGACGCGTTCCCGCTTGTACGCCTCCGAGGGGTGCGTCGGCGCCGGGGCGGGCCCCTTGAAGAAGGTCTTCGGGTCCTCGCAGGACAGCGGGGCCGAGCGGCCGACCCCGCGCGGGTCGTACCCCACCAGGTCGTAGGCGGCGCCGAGGCGCTTCCACTCGGGAACCATGCCGACCAGCGGGAAGTACAGCCCCGAGGCGCCCGGCCCGCCCGGGTTGAAGACCAGCGAACCCTGCCGGGGCACGCGGCGCTTGCTGTTGTGCGGGTCGCGGTGGGTGGCCCGGACCCGGCTGACGGCCAACTCGAGCTGCTCGCCGTTCGGCCGCGCGTAGTCGAGCGGCACGCCGACGGTGCCGCACTCCATGCCGGCCGGCAGGTCCGGCACGCCGGAGCAGGCACCGAAGTCGACCCCCTTCGCCGCGGCCCGCTCGGCGGCGAGCACGACCCCCGCGACACCGGGGACGGCGTTCGGGGTCCCGCCCGCGGGGACGGCGGAAAGGAGGGTCAGGAGCAGGGCTCCCGTGGCCGAGTGGAGGACGGCAGCTCTCATCGCGTGTCCCTTCGAAGCGCGGCAGCGGCAGAAGGGATGCTTCGTCCGCCCGTTGACGAAGGCAAGCACCACGCGAGGGTGTCGGCGCCAATGCCCCTCGTGCGCCCCCGGGAAACCCGGACGCGCCGGGGCGCCTCAGCCGCTCCCGCGGGCCCCGGGGGCGGCGTCGCGGTGGGCGAACGCCGCTCGCAGGTGCGGTTCGGGCACCGCCCGGATGCCGTGGACGGCGACGGAGGCCAGGTAGGCGTGGTCGTCGGCCCCGGCCCCGGCCCCGGCCCCGGTGCTACGGGTCAGGGCGGTCAACAGGTGCTGTCCCGCCGGGGAGGCCCAGCGTGAGTACGGGTACGCCTCGATCCGTGCCAGGGCCAGGCAGCTCAGGGTGAGGGCGAGGGGCAGCCCGAACCAGGCGGCGACGAGGACGCGCGGCATGTCCGAGGGGATCGGCATCAGCAGCGCGGCCGTACCCAGCGCCAGGACTGCCAGGGCGGCACCCCGTACCCGCCGGACGCCCGCCGCCACCGTCGTACCGGCGCCGTCGGGCACCGCGAGGCCGGCGACGGTGAGGCGGTCGGCGAGCCGGTGGACCGCTTCGGCGGCCGCGGCGGCGGCCCGCACCGGGGCGATCCTGGACTGCCCCGCGGGGCCGATGGCTCCTATGACGGACCGTTCCATCTCGTCGCGCCCGTGCGGGTCCACCACCGTGGCCCAGCCCGTGTGGGCGAGCAGCAGCCGTCGCTGCCGGGCCATGGACACCAGCGTCAGCTCGGCGACCCGGGCAGGACCCCCGGACAGGAACGCCGCCTCGTGGAGCGTCAGGTCGTGTCCCCCGACCGCGTCCGTGCCGACGGCTGCCGTACGGACGGCGGCCAGGCACAGCCGGGTGCACGCGACACCGGCGACGGCCCAGGCCAGCAGCAGGAGAAGGACCCAGAACATGCCGCATTTCTATGCCGGACGCACCGGGGAACTCCATGCCTTGTTCACCATCCGGACCCGGTGCGGTGGATGTGTGACGGTCTGCTCGCCTTCGTCCGGCCGGTCAGGAACCGTCGGACGGCGGCGGACCGGTCGCGGCCGGCGGGAGCGGGTAACCCGACGCCGAGGACGGCGCGAGCGGTACGACCGTTCCCGGGTCGGCGACCGGGCCGGGCGGAGCGGGGGAGAGGGTGACCGGCGGGGTGCTGCCCGCCGCCAGATCCCGGGCGAGGCGGGCGAAGTCGACGTGACCGGTGGCCTCCAGGACCTTGATGTGGTCCAGGACCGTCGTGTTGGCGTCGTCGGCGAGATCGCGCACCAGGGCGTTCTGGGTGCCCGCCCGCACCTGGGCGACGACGGAGAACACCCGGCCGTGGGCCAGCCGCAGAATGTTGGCGAACTCCCGGTCGAAGTCCTCGCCCTGCGCCGCGTCCAGCGTCTTCAGCCAGTCCTTCTGCTGGTCGGTGGGCTCGTTCGGCAGAGCGAGCCCGAGCTGCGCGGCGACGGTGCGCACCCGCTCGTCCAGGAAGGCGTGCCCCTCGACGAGGTGCCGCCCCGCCGTCCGTACGGCCTCGGTCGTGCCCTTGGTCTGCGCCTGCCGGCCCGCCGGCAGCTCCCACAGCCCGGCCAGCCGCACCTTGGTGACGAAGTCGCGGTCGAGTCCGGACAGCGGCCCGTACTGCGTCGCCACGGTCTCCGCGTTCAGTACGTCGACGCCGGTGCCCGACCGGTCCTCGTAGGACCAGACCGGGAAGACCAGCGCGACGAGCGTCGCGGCCAGGCCGACGACGATGAGCCCGGTGCCGCTGAAGATGCCTCTGCCCTTGATCGGGGGTCGGGGTCGCATGGTGCCTCCTGCTCACGGCACCGCACGCTCGTGCTTCGGGTGCGGGAGGGGCATATTACTGCCCCTCCGAGGGCAACTCCCTTCCGGCAGACAAAGGTTGCACTTCAGGCATTCAGCGCGAAAATCTCTGCGGGGTCACGCGCAGAGAGGCGGAAACCGGCCCGAACCGCACACCGGGGAGGGGCGGCTGCCCCTGGTGTTAACCCCGGCACACCTGAGCGCGGGGGCGACTCGGCCACTCCGCCCCGGGGCACCGCCCGCGTCACCGCCCGATCAACGAGCGCCCCACCCGTCCCACCCGTCCCAGCCGGGAGGGCGGCCTCGGTGCCGGGCCCGAGCGGTCCAGCCACCAGCGCCGCAGTTCGCGCCGGGCCCGCCCCTCCGCCAACTGCCCGCCCAGGATCAGTTGCTCGGCGAAGTCCAGGGCGTCCTGCCGGTAGCCGCCGTGCATCGGGTGGCGCTGGGCATGGGCGATGAACGCCGACCGGTAGCCGGCGCCGAGGATCAGCGGCAGCTCCGGCGCCAGCTTCGCCACCACGTCGGCCCGCTTCGCGGCGAGCGCGCGGGCCTGCACACCGAGCCGCACCCGGTCGAAGCCCTCCGGGACGGGCGTCCCGGCCACCAGCGCGGACAGCAGGGCGGCCTGGGCGAGCCCGAGCCGCTGCCGCGTGGCGTCACCGACGGCCGGCGGCCCGGTCTCCCCGAGGGTGCCGGCGGCCGACGGCACCCTTTCCCCGGCGGTGCCGACGGCCGGCCGCCGGGTCTCCCCGGCCCTCGTGGTGGACGGCTCCGTCCTCCCGCCCCCCGTGATGGACGGCCCTGCCGCCCCCGGACCCGTGGCCGACGGCTCGGTCTCCCCGGTCCCCGCCGCGCGTGGTTCCGCTTCCCCGGCCTCCGCGGCCGGTACCTGTGCGGCGGTCGGCTCCCGCCGCCGCGACCCCAGCTCCACCGCCTCCCGGATCGCGTCCACCTCCCGCTCCAGCTCCTTCGGTGCGGGAAAGTTCTCGTCGCGCTCCAGCAGCACCCCCGGCGGGGTGACCCGCGAGGTGAGGTCGGTCAGGATGTCGAGGACGGGGCGCGGCACCGGATGCGCGTGGCTGTCGTGCCAGACGCCGTCCCGTTCGAAGCCGCCCGCGACATGGACGTACGCGATGGCCTCCAGCGGAAGCTCGGCGAGCGCCTTGGCGGGGTCCTCGGCGCGGTTCACGTGGTTGGTGTGCAGGTTGGCCACGTCGACGAGCAGCCGGACGCCCGTGCGGTCGGCCAGCTCGTACAGGAACTGCCCCTCCGTCATCTCCTCGCCGGGCCAGGCGATCAGCGCCGCGATGTTCTCCACTGCGAGCGGCACGGGCAGCGAATCCTGCGCGATGCGCACGTTCTCGCACAGCACGTCCAGCGCGTCCCGGGTGCGCGGCACGGGCAGCAGGTGCCCGGCCTCCAGCCGCGGCGTCGCGGTCAGCGGGCCGCCCGCCCGGACGAACGCGATGTGCTCGGTGACCAGCGGCGAGCCCAGCGCCTCGGCCCGCGCGGCGAGCGCGGCCAGCCGCCTCTCGTCGGGCCGGTCGGCGCCGCCGAGGCCGAGCGAGACGCCGTGCGGGACGACGGTGACCCCGCGTTCGCGCAGCCGCAGCAGGGACTCGGGGAGGTGACCGGGGCAGACGTTCTCGGCCACGGCCTCGACCCAGTCGATGCCCGGCATGCGCTCCACGGCGTCCGCGATCTCCGGCCGCCAGCCGATTCCCGTACCGAGCCGCGTCATGGTCCCCTCCTTCATCGCCGACCCCCCTGCGTGGTGACCGGGATATGACCCCACCGGCCGGGCCCGAACCGCCGGTGGCGCTCCTTCAGAGCAACATTTGAGGTTCGGCCGCGCACCGCAGCACGGCCCGCCCGGCCCCAGGAAGTACGCGCGGCGGGCCCGCCCGGTTCAGAGGAAGGGCACGGAAGGGGCGGAAGGATCAGTACTCGAGTTCGGGGCGCAGCGGGCCGCCGACCGCGTGCAGGGCGAGGCCCTCCAGGAGCGGCATCGGGAAGAACAGCCAGGCCTGGTGACGGGCCAGCCAGACGTACGCGCCGCGGCGGACGCGGGCCTGGTCCCCGGTGAAGGCGATCGCGCCGTCGGCGATGTCGAGGTCACGGTCCACGTGGTTGGGGTGGGAGTGGTGCTTGTTGTGCTTGGCGATCCACCAGCCGTAGCTGAGGCCGATCAGCAGGTCGGCGTGCACGTGGCCGAGCACGCTGTTGACGCGCTTGGACGCGGCGATCTGGTGGTGTCCGGCCTCGTGCCCGATGAACCCGGTCTGGGCGAACATCACCGCGAGGAAGGCGGCGGTCACCAGCTGCCACCACGACTGCCCGATCAGGGCGAACGCGGTCCAGCCGGCGGCCGGCAGGAGCAGGTTCGCCCCGACCTCGACGGAGTAGTAGCCCGGCCGGCGCTTCAGCAGGCCGCTCTGCCTCACCTCGCGGGACAGCACGGCGTACTCGCTGCCGCGCTCGGCGGGCGGGGGCCCGGCCGGCCCGACGGTCCGCCGCCGTCCGGCCCGGGGCGCCGTCACCGCGAGCGCAGCGCCGGATGTTCCGCGACCACCGTGCAGCTGCCCGGCGCGATCTCGGTGAACCCCGCGTCCCGCACCAGCGGCAGTCCGCTCGCGGTCAGCTCACGCCAGCGCTCGGGCTCCGCGGTGCGCACGGCCAGCGGGAAGCCCGCCTCGCGCCACGCCGACCGCTCCTCGTCGGACAGTTCCCACCAGGCGAGCTGCGCGCCGTGCCCGGCCTGCGCCATCGCCTTGCCCGCCGACATCTCCACCTCGGGGCTCATCCACAGCACCGGCACCCCCGGACCGGCCGGCGACGGCTCCCGCGGGTCGTCGAGATCGGTCCCCGACACCTGGAGCTTCGCCAGCTCCTTCGGCCACCCGTCCAACGGCACCGGCACGAACACCCGCACCTCCGCCGTCCCCCCGGTCACGGTGATCCCGGGCAGTTCCCCGGCCCGCCGCCACTCGGCCCCGCGGGCCCGCCGTACGACCTTGCGGATGCGGGCGTCCTGCCAGTCCCGTACGGCCTGCGCCCACTCGCCCTCCCCGACGGCCCGCTCGTCGCTCAGCAGCACGAGCACGGCCCGGGCGGCCGTCTCGAGCGCGTCGGTGCGGCCGGGAGGGTCGGTCTTCTCCAACCGCACGACGAGCGGAAGGACGAACTGCGGCGCCTGATCACGCGGATTCGGCTCGATCTGGAACGGGCTCTCACTCACCCGGCGCAGGGTACTGGACGGGGCCGGCACGACCGGTGTGCCCCCCGGCCTCCGGCCCCCGGCCCCCGGCCGTCGCACGGCCGGGGCTCAGCCCGAGCAGGCCGTCCGCTGAGCCTCCTGCCACTCGCACACGGGGCACAGCGTGATCCCCCGGTACGACTGCGGGTACTCCGTCGGCTTCCGGCACAGCACGCACTCCGCGTACGGCGGCCCCCCGGCCCCGGGCGGCCTGGTCGCGTCGATCAGGCAGTGGGTGTCGTCGCTGTCGTCGCTCATGACCCCAGCGTACGAGAGCGGCACGGGTCTCAGCGGCGGCCGCCCGCGGCGCCGATCAGCTCGGACACCTTCACGAACCGGTAGCCCCGGCGGAGCAGCTCGGGCACGATCGCGCGCACCGCCCGCTCGGTGACCGGGGCGGCGCTGCGCGTGCAGTGCATGACCACCACCGACCCCGGCCGCACGCCCTCCAGGACCTGCCGGGCCACCGCGTCCGCGTCGGTGGCGAAGGCGTCGCCGCTCACCACGTCCCACTGCACCGCCGTCACTCCGGTGCCGCTCACCGCGCGCAGCGCCTGCCCGTCGTAACAGCCGCCCGGGAAGCGGAAGTACGGCATCGCGTCCGGAACCCCGGCTTCGCGGAATGCCGCGTACGCCCGCTCCACGTCCGCCCGCATCTCCTTGCGCTCCACGGTCGGCAGGCCGTAGCAGTCGTCGGTGAAGGCGTAGTGGCTGTAGGAGTGGTTGGCGACCTCGAAGAGCGGGTCCCGGCCGATGGCGCGGGCCTGGGCCGGATACTCCTCGGCCCACCGGCCGGTCATGAACACGGTCGCCGGCACCTTCAACGCCCTGAGGGCCGCGATCAGCTGGGGGTTGTCGAAGTGCTCACCGGCCGCCGCCCGGGCCCCCTGGCCGGCGGTCATGTCGGCGTCGAAGGTGAGAGCGACGGCCTTGTCGCGGGTGCGGGGTGCGTGCGCGAAGACGGGAACCTGGCCGGCCGGGCCCGGCGCGAGGGTGGGCGGCCGGGACGCGGCGGACGACGGGCGGTCGGCGGAGGGCCGGTCGGCCGAGGGCCGGGCGGGGGCCGGGCGGGGATCGCGGGGGTCGCGGGGTGCCTCGGCGGTGCCGCAGGCGGCGAGCACGGCACCGAGGACACCGAGGGCACAGACGGCGGCGAGACGACGTACGGGAGGGATCACCGTATGAAGCTATGAGCGGTGAAGGCCTGATCGTATGTAAATATGCGCGCGCCTCGTGCCGTGTCACCCGCCCGGATCACCGGACCCGGTCACCGGCCTACCGGCGCCAGGGGCCCGTCACCGCGAACGTCGTCCCCGGCGTGTAGCAGTTGACGTACATCGTCCGGCCGTCGGGCGAGAAGGTGACGCCGGCGAACTCGCCCCACTCGGGCTCCTCCGGGGTGCCGCCCGCCGCGGTGGCGGCTGACGTGATCGCCTGGCGGTTGCGCGCCATCGCGTAGACCTCGCCGGCCCGTGTCACCCCGAAGACGTGCTGGGCGCCGTTGCCGTCCTCGCAGACCATCAGGCCGCCGCTGGGAGCGAGGCAGATGTTGTCGGGGGACTCGCCCGGCAGCCGTACGTCCGTGTCCGGGCCGAAGACGATCACCAGGGTCAGCCGGCGGCGGGCCGGGTCGTAGCGCCAGATCTGGCCGAAGTGGTCGGCCGCCGAGCCGTCGGTGCCGCGTGCGAACGACGACACGAAGTACACGCACCGCCCGCCCCAGTAGCAGCCCTCCAGCTTCTGCGCGTGCGTGATGCCCTTCGGGCCGAAGTCCTGGAGCCTGACCGGGGTCCCGGCGGCCAGCGGGTCGGGTACGTCGGCCCACTCGACGCCGTCGAAGACCGCGCCCGTCTCCTGGACCGACGACAGGTCCGGCACGCCCGGCACGCGCATCGCCTGGAGCCTGCCGCCCGCGCGCAGCGAGCCCACGCCGCCCAGCGGCTTCTCGGGCAGGAAGCGGTAGAACAGGCCGAAGGGCTTGAGGAAGGCGTCCTCCGTCTCGTAGACGATCCCCAGGTGCGGGTCGACGGCGATCGCCTCGTGCTGGAAACGGCCCATCGCGGTCAGCGGGACCGCCCCGGTGCGGCGCGGGTCGGACGGGTCGACCTCGAAGACGAAGCCGTGGTCCTTGGTGTAGCCGTTGGTGCCGGCCTTGTCCTCGGTCTCCTCGCAGGTCAGCCAGGTGTGCCACGGGGTGGGCCCGCCCGCGCAGTTGACGGCCGTACCGGCGATCGCGACCCGCTCGGCGAGCACCCGGTCGTCCCGGTCCAGCGTCAGGGCCGTGCAGCCGCCCTTGCCGGCCGGGTCGTAGGTCAGGCCGTCCACGGTGGGGACCGCGTACCGGGCGGTGGGGCGGTTCTCGTGGTTGCGGACCAGGTGGACGCGGCCGTGGCGGCCGGGGAGGGCCGTCATGCCGTCGTGGTTCGAGGGGACCGGGCCCTCTCCGGAGCGCAGCGGGTCGCCCTCGCGGGACAGGACCCGGTAGCGGAAACCTTCCGGCAGATCGAGCAGGCCGTGCGGGTCGGGCACGAGGGGGCCGTAGCCGCTGTGGCCGAGGTTCTGGGCGGCGGTGGCCGTGCCGGGGAAGAGTTCGGACAGTGCCCCGGAGAAGGCGATGCCCGCTCCCAGGGCACCCGTGCGGGCGAGGATCTGACGACGGGTCGCGGACATGGGGTGACCTTCCTGCTGGCGGACAGGGACGGTGACCCCGCCGTGTCTATCACCCGGCGCGCGCCTCGGGAACCACGCACGTGGCTCGTGTCACCGCTCCACCGGTGGGGGCGACGGCGAGGGCTCGGGTCGTGGCGGCGGCTGGGGCTGGGGCTGTTGCTGCGGCTGTTGCTGGGCGCGCTCCAGGAAGCGCAGCAGTTCCACCGGGAACGGCAGCACGAGCGTGGAGTTCTTCTCGGCGGCCACCGCCACCACCGTCTGCAGGAGGCGGAGCTGGAGCGCCGAAGGGGTGCCCTCCATCTGCTGGGCCGCCTCGGCGAGCTTCTTCGACGCCTGGAGTTCCGCGTCCGCGTTGATGATCCGGGCCCGCCGCTCACGGTCGGCCTCCGCCTGACGGGCCATCGAGCGCTTCATGGTGTCGGGCAGCGACACGTCCTTGATCTCGACCCGGTCGATCTGCACCCCCCAGCCCACCGCCGGGCTGTCGATCATCAGTTCCAGGCCCTGGTTGAGCTTCTCCCGGTTGGAGAGCAGGTCGTCCAGTTCGCTCTTGCCGATGATCGACCGCAGCGAGGTCTGCGCCATCTGCGAGACGGCGAAGCGGTAGTCCTCGACGTTGACGATCGCCGCCGCCGGGTCCACGACCTTGAAGTAGACGACCGCGTCGACCCGCACGGTCACGTTGTCCCGCGTGATGCCCTCCTGCGCGGGCACGGGCATCGTCACGATCTGGAGATTGACCTTGCGCAGCCGGTCGACGAAGGGCACCACCATGGTGAAGCCGGGCCTGCGCACCTCGCCCGCGACCTGGCCGAGCCGGAAGACGACCCCGCGCTCGTACTGCTTCACCACCCTGGCGCCCGCCACCATGTACGCGAACCCCGCGGCGCCGACCGCCACGGCCGCCGTCAGCAGTTCCTCGACCATCACGACCTCCTCAGGCAGAGGTCCGAAACGCCTGTCCTGCAAAGATATGCCCGCCGCCGGGTCCGGGGCCACGTGCCGGGTCCCGGAACCGACGGCGGGCAGGGCGCGAGCCCCAGGGCCTCCCGTCCGGATCATGCCGGGCTGGTGCTGTGACCGGAAAGCTTCACCGGCTCGCGACGTCCGGCACGGCTCCCCCACGCTCGGCTTCGCTCGCGCGGGAGGGGCCCCCACCGCCGCGTTGTCGCATCACCCGAGTACATCCGGTACGCGGGCAATGCTCCGCCTTGCGATGCACCGCACCGGGCGCCGCGAGCTTTCCGGCAAACCTTTCCGGCCACAGCACCAGGGCGTGTTTCGAAAGTGGCGTCGTCTGCCCGAAGGGCAGGCCCGGCGGCGTCCGGTGCGTGCGATCGCAAGGCGGAGGGTCGCCCCGATACTGGTTGTATCGGGGTGATCCCGACAACGCGGCTGGGGGTGCCCCCTCCGGGGGAGTGCGTGCCGGACGTCGCCAGGCTGGGGGCACCCCCTCTGGGGGAGGGACTTTCGAAACACGCCCTAGCGGGGTCCGGCCTGATCCGGACGAAAGACCCCGGGTGAGCCCGGTCCTACGCGGCCATGGTGACCCGCACCGGTTCGGTGCCGGCGTCGCTGTGCCGGGCCGCCCAGTTCTCCAGCGCCGTACGGCAGGCGTGGTCGAGGTGGTGCAGGCCGGAGAGGTCCAGTTCGACCGGACGGTCCTGCGGCAGGGCCTCCAGGCTGTCCAGGATCTTCGGCAGCCGCAGGAAGGTCGCGTTGCCCGACAGGTAGGCCTGGACGGGTCCGGCGCCCTTGTCGACGACCTCCATCCTGATGTGCGAGGCCTCCCAGGCCGTCTTGACGACCGCCAGCGCGAGACCGATCAGGACGCCCTCGAACATGCTGACCGCGACGATCGACACGGCCGTGACGACCAGGATCAGCGCCTCGCCCCGGTGATCGCGCCACAGCGACACGATCGACCGGACGGGGATGAGCTTGGCCCCCGCGTGCACCAGGATGCCCGCGAGCGCCGGGATGGGTATGTAGGCCAGCACGTTCGGCAGGAGCGCCGCGAACAGCAGCAGCCAGACGCCGTGCAGCACCCGGGACGCCTTGGTGCGGGCGCCCGCCTGCACGTTGGCCGCGCTGCGCACGATCACCGCGGTCATCGGCAGGGCGCCGAGCACACCGCAGACGGTGTTGCCCGCGCCCTGCGCGATGAGTTCCCTGTCGTACTCGGTGCGCGGCCCGTCGTGCAGCCGGTCCACCGCCGCCGCGCTGAACAGCGACTCGGCGGACGCGATCAGGGTGAACGCCACGATCGTGCCGAGCAGACCGACGCCGGCGGCCCCGCCGAAGGTGTCCAGGGACGGCGGCTGGATCGAGCCGAGCAGGCCCCGCACCTCGACGGTGGCCACCGGCAGGTCCAGCACCAGTGCGGCGAGTGTGGCGAGACCGACCGCGGCGAGCTGGCCGGGCACCGTGCGGGCCCTCGCCGGCAACCGCTTCCACACCACGAGGACGGCGACGGTGCCGGCGCCCAGGGCGAGCGAGGCGAGCGCGGCGGTGCTGCCGAAGGCGTCCACGACAGCCGCCGGCAGCCCGGCGATCTTCTCCAGGCCGGAGGCGGGGGCCTTGGTGCCGACCAGCGAGTACAGCTGGCCGGCGATCAGCACCAGGCCGATCCCGGCCAGCATGCCCTCGACGACGGAGACCGAGATGGCCCGGAACCAGCGCCCCAGTTTCAGGGCGCCCATCGCGATCTGGAGCACGCCGGTGGCGAGCACGATCACACCGAGCGCGGGCAGCCCGAACTCCTGGACCGCCTCGAAGACCAGCACGGTCAGACCGGCGGCCGGTCCGGACACCTGGAGGCTGCTGCCGCGCATCAGGCCGGTGACGATGCCGCCGACTATGCCGGTCACGAGCCCCAGCTCGGCCGGCGCACCGGAGGCCACGGCCACGCCGACGCACAGCGGCAGCGCGACCAGGAAGACGACGAGGGAGGCGGTGAAGTCCTGCTTGAGGTGGGGGAACCTGGTCATCGGGGTCCTCACAGGGCCTCGAAGGAGTCGGTGTCGACGCGGTGTTCGCGCACGGCACCGGTGTGCACCTCGTAGTACCAGCCGCGCACCCGCAGCCGGCCGTCCGCGAGCCGCTTCTCCACGCACGGGTAGGAGCGCAGCCGCAGCAGTTGTGCGAGGACGTGGTGCTGGACGGCCTGCGCGACGGCCGGGTCGCCGGCGTCGGCGGCCGTGGGTTCGTCGGCCGCGTGCGCGAGCCAGGCCCGTACGGCCGGGACGGAGTCGAGGTCGTCGCCGCGCACGAGCGCGCCGACGGCACCGCAGTGCGAGTGACCGCAGACGACGACGTCCTGGACGCCGAGCACCTCCACCGCGTACTCGATGGTGGCGGCCTCGCCGGTCGGGGGGTTCGAGACGTAGGGGGGAACGATGTTGCCGGCGGTGCGCAGCTCGAACAGCTGGCCGGGGCGGGCGCCCGTGATCAGTGCGGGGACGACCCGCGAGTCGGAGCAGGTGATGAACAGGACGTCGGGGGACTGGCCCTCTGCGAGCTTGGCGAACTCCTCAGGGCGCTGTCCGAACGTACGGGCGTTGTCGATGAGGGGCTGCATGACGTGGTGATTCCTCCTGGCGCGCGGTGGGGTGCGCGTCGGACGTGCAGGACAGGTGGGGGAACTGCTGTTCTGCTCCGCTTCGGCGGCGGAAGGCCGCTTCGGCAGCGGAAGGCCGCTCTCAGCAGCGGAAGACCTGGAGGGCCGCCGGGGAGTGGGCCACCGAGGATCTCGACCAGTGCCGGTGGAGGCCGGCCGGGCCGGTGCCGCGGTGTCCGCCCGCCGGGTCCTGGACCGACCGGGGGCGCTCGGGTTGCTGCGGCGCCGGATCGGCGGTGACGGTGGCGCGGTGCCGGTCGCGCGGGCGCAGGGGGTCGAAGGGTTTGCCGGACCGGCCGCAGGGGCGGGAGGGGGAGATCTCGTCGCGCGCGGGCGTGGCGGAGAGCTTGATTCCGGGCTGAGCCTTGGCCTCGACATGACGGGCCGTGTGCGTGTGTGCGAAGGAAGAGGTAAGTGTGAAGAACGGTAATGCCAGCAGGGTGGCGGCGAGGAGCGAAACCACGGTCCTGGCCGTCGTACCTCGGAACATGCGCCCCCTCCCGGCCGTTTCACGCCTCTACTCCGAACCAATGGTTGGTCAACCACTGGTCAAGAAACACGTTAACCCTGCAAAGTTGTTTGCAGGGTTAACTCCGCGTTTCGAGACGAACTGCGCCTCAAAAACGAGGGTGGAGTGGCGCGAACCGGCCCCCGGCCGGGGTGGGCGGACGCTCAGGCGGGCTCGACGAGCCGCTTGGCGTCGCGGGCCAGCGCGGTGAGGCGGGAGATCGCCCGGAAGTACTTCTTGCGGTAACCGCCGTTCAGCATCTCGTCGTTGAACAGGCGGTCGAACGGGAGTCCGGAGGCCAGCACCGGCACCTCGCGGTCGTACAGCCGGTCGGCGAGGACGACCAGGCGCAGCGCCGTGGACTGGTCGGGGACCGGCCGGACGTCGGTGAGGCAGACCGCTTTCAGGCCATCGGTCAGCGCGCCGTAGCGGCTGGGGTGAACCCGTGCGAGGTGGTCGAGCAGGCGCGGGAAGTCGTCGAGCGAGGACCCGGCGGTGGCGTACGCCGCCTTCGTCACCTGTTCCTCGGAGTGCGGCGCCGGGGCCTCGGGCAGGCCGCGGTGGCGGTAGTCCTCGCCGTCGATGCGCAGGGCGCGGAAGTGCGCGGACAGTCCCTGGATCTCCCGGAGGAAGTCGGCCGCCGCGAACCGGCCCTCGCCGAGCTTGCCCGGCAGGGTGTTGGAGGTGGCCGCGAGGGCGACGCCCGCCTCGACCAGCTTGCCCAGCAGCGTCGAGACCAGGACGGTGTCGCCCGGGTCGTCCAGTTCGAACTCGTCGATGCACAGCAGCCGGTGACCGGAGAGGGTCCGCACCGTCTGCTGGAAGCCGAGGGCGCCCACCAGGTTCGTCAGTTCGACGAAGGTGCCGAACGCCTTGAGCGCGGGCTCGGCCGGGGTGGCGTGCCACAGGGACGCCAGCAGGTGCGTCTTGCCGACGCCGTACCCGCCGTCCAGGTAGACGCCGCGCGGGCCGGCCGGGGCCTTCGGTGCCTTCGCCCGGCCCAGGCCGAGGAACCCCCGTCTGGCGGAACCGACGGCGTGCGCCCCGCCGAGACCCGCGGCGAAGTCCTCCAGGACCTCCACCGCCCGCGTCTGGCTGGGCTGGTTCGGGTCGGGGAGGTAGGTGCTGAAGCGCACCGAGTCGAACCGGGGCGGCGGCACCATCTCCGCGACCAGCCGGTCCGCGGGGACACGCGGCTCGCGGGCGCAGAGGGACACGGGGGCCGCGTCGGCTATCGGGTCGAGGCCGGGGGCGGAATGGGAGGACGACACGGTTCCCCATGGTAAGCGCCGTGCCAGACTGCCTGGCATGCGACGGCTGTTCCCTGTGACCGACCAGACAGTGGCCGACACTCCGGGCGAGGGGGGTGCGGCACCGGAGGCCCGTGAGTGGAGCCTCGACGAGCTCGCCGACGCCTACGCCTACCCGGAGCCCGGCCCCGGCGGGCCCGTGCCCTGGCTGCGCGCCAACATGGTCTCCACGCTCGACGGTGCCGCCCAGCACGACGGGCGCTCCCAGCCCATCTCCCACGCGACCGACATGCGCGTCTTCGGCACCCTGCGGGCGCTCGCCGACGTGGTGGTCGTCGGTGCCGAAACGGTACGCCGGGAGCAGTACCGCCCGGCCCGCGCGCGTGCGGAGTTCGCGGCGCGCCGGGAGGCGGCCGGGCAGGGCGCCGCCCCGGCGATCGCGATCGTCAGCGCCGGCCTGGACCTGGACTTCTCGCTGCCCCTCTTCACCTCCCCGCTGGTCCCGACCCTGGTCCTGACCGGCGCGGCGGCGGCCCCCGACCGGGTCGCGGCGGCCGAGAGGGCCGGCGCCCGGGTGGTGACCGCCGGGGACGGGGCGGGAGTCGACCCCGCGCGGGCCGTCCGGGCCCTCGCCGCCCTCGGGCACACCCGGCTGCTCACCGAGGGCGGTCCCCGGCTGCTCGGGCAGCTGGTGGCCGCCGGGGTGCTCGACGAGCTGTGCCTGACCCTCTCCCCGATGCTCACCGCGGGCGGCGCGCAGCGCATCGCGGGCGGACCGGAGGTCGCCGTTCCGCAACGGTTCGCCCTGGTGTCTCTCCTGGAGGAGGACGGGTTCCTGTTCAGCCGGTACGGGCGGGTCCGACGTGCCGGACGGAAGGGGGCGTGACGGGGCGCCGCCGGGGAAGGCGGGGGCGACACCCCGGAAGCCGAATTCGGCGGAACCTTCCGTTCCGGTTGGCTTCGGGTGGGCAGACTAGAACACGCAGACCCCGTGGAAACACGGGGAAGGATGGTTTCCGCACGGGCCTGGACGGCCCGCGGAGGACTGAGGGCCACGGGGGTCCTCGAAGGAGAATGAGGCGCTGGTGTTCACAAGCGTTTTGATGATCGAGAAGGCCCTGACGTCCGCCGACGTGGAGTTCGTCACCACTTTGCACGGTGACGAGCCGGTCTCGTTCCACGTACTGCTCCAGCCGCGCGGCGATCAGGCGGACCGCTTGCTGCGGGCCATCGACGACGTCGCGCTCGGCGAGCTGGACGAGGCGGCGAAGGAGGGCGAGACGCCCGAGGGCGACGAGGCCAAGGGGTTCGGGGTCCGGGCCCTGGACGTGTCCCTGCAGGCCCTGCACGCCGCCGGCAACGAGGCGGTGGGGCGGCTGGTGGAGGACCACCCGCTGGACGCGCTGAAGACGCTCGTCGAGGAGACCGGGGCGGACGAGGTGATCGTCCTGACCGATCCGCACTACGTGGAGGAGTTCTTCCACCGCGACTGGGCGTCCAGAGCCCGGCACAAGGTGGGGGTGCCGGTACTGAAGCTGTTCTCGCACAGCAAGGCGTGACCGTGGTGTGACTGCCGTCGGCCTTGCGGGGGCGATGTGACCGGTGTCGGCCGGTTGGACCGTGCGCCGTGCGCCGTGCGCCGCGGGGTGCGGGGTGCGGGGTGCGCGGTGAGGTGCGGGTGAGCGGGCGGCTCGCGGTCGTTCGTGGCCGGTCGCGCAGTTCCCCGCGCCCCTGAGGTGGGTGGGGTGGCCCTTGGCCGGGTACCGGGGCGGTCTGCCGCGGGCCGTGGCCGGTCCCGCCCGGTTCCCCGGGCCCCTGGGGTGGGTGTGGCGGGCCTCGGCCGCGGGGCGGGCGACGTTCGCCGCGCCCCTGGTCGGCCGTGGCCGGTTCGCGGAATAGGGTGGGGGCGTCACCGTCGTACCGCATCTGGGAGAGACACGCATGGCACCCGGCCTTCCTTCCGCCATGGACCGACCGCACTTCATCGGCATCGGCGGGGCCGGGATGTCCGGGATCGCCAAGATCCTGGCCCAGCGCGGGGCCGAGGTGGCCGGCAGCGACGCCAAGGAGTCCGCGACCGCCGAGGCACTGCGGGCGCTCGGGGCGACCGTGCACATCGGGCACGCCGCGGAGCACCTCGCCGACGACGCCGGCTGCGTCGTCGTGTCGTCGGCGATCCGCGCGGACAACCCCGAGCTGGCCCGCGCCGCCGAGCTGGGCATTCCGGTGGTCCACCGCTCGGACGCCCTCGCCCGGCTGATGGACGGCCTGCGGCCGATCGCGGTCGCCGGCACGCACGGCAAGACCACCACCACCTCCATGCTCGCGGTCTCGCTGTCCGAGCTGGGCCTGAACCCCTCGTACGCCATCGGCGGCGACCTGGACGCGCCCGGCTCCAACGCGCTGCACGGCGACGGCGAGATCTTCGTCGCCGAGGCCGACGAGTCCGACCGCAGCTTCCACAAGTACGCCCCCGAGGTTGCGATCGTCCTCAACGTGGAGCTGGACCACCACGCCAACTACGCGTCGATGGAAGAGATCTACGAGTCCTTCGAGACGTTCGTCGGGAAGATCGTGCCCGGCGGCACGCTGGTGATCTCCGCCGACCACGAGGGCGCGCGGGAGCTGACCCGGCGGGTCGAGGGCGTGCGGGTGGTGACGTACGGGGAGGCCGAGGACGCCGACGTGCGCGTGCTGTCGGTGGTGGCCCAGGGGCTGAAGAGCGAGGTCACCGTCCTGCTCGACGGACAGGAGCTGACCTTCGCGGTCTCCGTGCCCGGCCGCCACTACGCGCACAACGCCGTCGCCGCGCTGGTCGCCGGAGTCTCGCTCGGGGTCCCGGCCGCCGAGCTGGCACCCGCCCTGGCCGCCTACACCGGCGTCAAGCGCCGCCTCCAGCTCAAGGGCGAGGCGGCCGGAGTGCAGGTCATCGACTCCTACGCGCACCACCCGACGGAGATGACGGCCGACCTGGAGGCGATGCGCGCCGCCGCGGGCGACGCCCGCATCCTCGTCGTCTTCCAGCCGCACCTGTTCTCCCGCACCCAGGAGCTGGGCAAGGAGATGGGACAGTCGCTGGCCCTCGCGGACGCCTCCGTCGTCCTGGACATCTACCCCGCCCGCGAGGACCCGATCCCCGGCGTGACCAGCGAGCTGATCATCGACGCCGGCCGGGCCGCGGGCGCCGCCGTCACCCCGGTGCACGACAAGGACGAGGTGCCGTCCGTGATCGCGGGAATGGCCGGGCCCGGTGATCTCGTTCTCACCATGGGCGCGGGCGACGTGACGGACCTGGGCCCGCGCATCCTGGACCGTCTCGCACAGAAGTAGAGGGGTTGGCCTTCATGTCGTACGACGTCGAAAAGCCCGACGAGCAGTGGCGGGCGGAACTGACCCCGGCCGAGTACGCCGTGCTGCGCCGGGCCGGTACGGAGCCCGCGTTCACCGGTGAGTACACCGACACCAAGACGACCGGCGTCTACTCCTGTCGGGCCTGCGGCGCAGAACTCTTCACCTCCGACACCAAGTTCGAGTCCCACTGCGGCTGGCCGTCCTTCTTCGACCCGAAGGACACCGACGCGGTGGAGCTGATCGAGGACCGCTCGCACGGCATGGTGCGGACCGAGGTGCGCTGCGCGCGCTGCGGCTCGCACCTCGGCCACGTCTTCGAGGGGGAGGGCTATGCCACCCCCACCGACCAGCGGTACTGCATCAACAGCATCTCGCTGCGGCTGACGCCCACCGAGGGCTGACGCCCACCGAGGGCTGACGCCCACCGAGGGCTGACGCCCACCGAGGGCTGACGCCCACCGAGGGCTGACACCCACCCGCGCCCGCCGGCGCCCCGCGCCCACCGCCCCTCACAGCACCTTCCGCTGCACGAGCGCCGACAGACACGAGCATGCCTGGCAGCAGGGGGAGCCAGACCGTCAGGACGCGGTAGCCGATGACGGTGGTCGTGGCCAGGGCGAGGGGGTGCCGTAGCCGGCCAGGGTGAGGACATCAGGGACACGGAGCACGGCGTCCTTCCGCGTCACGTCCGCGCGCGGCGGGGTGACGGATCGGGGCGGGCGCGTCCGGCCGGTTCCTGCCGCCCGCGCATCCACCGGCCACGGCCGCGGTCGGTGAGCGGGCGGACGGCGGGCGGTGGGAACTCGGCGGGCGGGCCCCGCAGGGGGAGGGGACGGGGAGAAACGTTCCCCTCCGGTGTGACGGTGCGGTGTCCGCGAGCCGACGGTGCGCGGGCGGAGGGGCGGCCGCGGTGCTGTGGGACGTCTGCCCGCCGCGCCGACCGCTCGTCCACGGGGCGGCCGCCGGGGCTCGGCCCGCGCGGCCCCGTACCTCACCGGACCGGTCGCAGGGGCAGCGTGAGGGTGAAGACCGTGCGCGCCGGGTCGTCGTCCAGGTCGAGGCTCCCTCCGTGGGCCTCGGCCAGGGAGCGGGCCACCGCCAGGCCGAGGCCACTGCCGCCGCGGTCGCGGCTGCGGGCCTTGTCGACGCGGTAGAAGCGGTCGAAGACGCGGTCGCGGTCGCCGGGCGGGATGCCGGGACCCTCGTCGACGACGCGCACCCGCACCGTGCGCGGGGCCGGTGACACCTCCACCGAGACCGGGGTGCCGGGCGGGGTGTGCACGGCCGCGTTGGTGAGGAGGTTGTCCAGGACCTGCCGGACGCGCTGCGGGTCCAGCCGCAGGGGTACCGACGCCGGGCCCGGCGCCACCGTCAGCGGACGGTCCGGGTGACTCGCGCGGAACGCGTCGGCCGCCTGCTCGACCAGCTCCACCAGGTCCGCGTCCTCCGTCCGCAGCGGGGTCTCCACCTCCGCCGCGTCCAGCCGCGCCAGCAGCAGGAGGTCGTCGAGGAGCACGCCCATGCGGGCCGCCTCGGCGCGCAGCCGGGCCAGGTGCCTGTCCCGTTCCCCGGGCTCGTTGGCGGCCGCGTACTGGAAGAGGTCCGCGTAGCCGCGCACGGACATCAGCGGGGTGCGCAGTTCGTGCGAGGCGTCCGCGACGAAACGGCGCAGCCGCTGCTCGGCCCCGGCACGCACCGTGAGGGAGTCGTCGATGTGCTCCAGCATCGTGTTGAACGCGGTGCGCAGCTCCTCCACCTCCGGCCCGCCACCGGGGGCGTCGGCCCGCAGGTGCAGCCGGGACGCCGACTCGGTGAGGTCGTGCGAGGCGATGCCGTGCGCGGTGTGCGCCATGTCGCTCAGCGGCTTCAGGCCGCGCCGCAGCAGTGCCCGCCCGGCCGCCACCAGCCCCAGCAGCGCCAGGCCGAAGGCGACGACCTGCACGGTGACGAGCCGCTCGATCGTGTCGTCGATGTCCTTCATCGGCGCCGCGCTGACCAGCACCACACCGGGACGGACCTCGCAGGCCCGCAGCCGGTACACGCCCTCGCCGTCGAGCCGCACGGTGCGCAGCAGCTCGGAGTCCGAGCGCGCCATCGCCTCGGCGAACCGGGTGAGGGGGCGGATGTCGTGCGGGATGTCGGCGGGCTGCCGCAGCACGGCCGAGCCGCCCGACACGTCGTACACCGCGGAGAACCAGCCCCAGTACGGTTTCTGCGTCACCGTGCCGTGCGCCGCGGCGTCCTTGGACTGCACGGTCTGGACGACCTTCATCTGGTAGCCCAGCTGGTGCTCCAGGTAGTCCCGCATGTACGCCGTCAGCGCCGTGCCGACCACCGCGAACACCACCAGCGACAGTGCGCCCAGGCCGAGCGCGAGCCGGGTGCCGAGCCGCAGCCTGCGGTACGACTCCCGGGCCCGGCGGATCACTCGGCGGCCTGCCGGATGACGTACCCGAATCCGCGCACCGTCTGGATCAGCGGCTCGCCCGTCGCGTCGAGCTTGCGGCGCAGCCGGCTGACCACCAGTTCCACCACGTTGGAGCGGCCGCCGAAGCCGTACTCCCACACGTGGTCGAGGATCTGCGCCTTGGTGAGGACCGTGGGCGACTTGCGCATCAGGTAGCGCAGCACCTCGTACTCGGTCGGGGTGAGCGTCAGCGCGCTGTCGCCGCGTCGCACCTCACGGGTGTCCTCGTCCATCGACAGGTCCCCCACCCGCAGCACCGACCGCTGGAACGCCGGGCCCGCGCTGCGGCGCAGCACGGTCCGCAGCCGTGCCATCAGTTCCTCGACCGCGAACGGTTTGACCAGGTAGTCGTCACCGCCGCGGGTGAGCCCCGCGACCCGGTCGGCGACCCCGTCGCGGGCGGTCAGGAAGACCACCGGCACCATCGTCCCGGAGCGGCGCAGCCGGTCCAGGACGCCGAAGCCGTCGAGGTCGGGCAGCATCAGGTCGAGCACCACGATGTCCGGACGGAACTCCGCGGCGCGCCGCAGCGCCTCCTCGCCCGTGTTCGCGGTGACCGCGTCCCAGCCCTCGTAGCGGGCGACCGTCGCGACGAGATCGGCGATCGGCGGGTCGTCGTCCACCACCAGGAGTCGTACTTTTTCCACACGTTCATACTGCGCCACGCACTCCGCTGCACCGGACCCCGGAGGCCGACGGGCCGACATCGATATCCTCTTGAAAGTTGTACGACAGGGTATCGACAGCAACGGGCGGCAAAGCTCGGTGTCCTGAGGACCCGATCAAGGAGTTTCCCGTCCGTGACGACCGTCCAGTCGCCCCCCGTACCCCCCACGGCGATACGCCCCGCGGTCGTGGCCCGCACCGGTCTGTACGCCGTGCCGGCCGCGAACGCGGCCGTCGTGACCCTCTTCGCCGTCCAGGCCGGCTTCGCCTCCAACGCCCTGCTCGTGCTCGGCCGCTTCGTCGGCCTCTACGCCGCCCTGCTGATGGCGTTCCAGCTGCTGCTGGTCGCCCGGCTGCCCTGGCTGGACCGCCGCATCGGCATGGACCGGCTCACGAACTGGCACCGCTGGACCGGCTTCGGCCTGCTGTGGACCCTGCTCGGGCACGTCGTCCTCGTCACCTTCGGCTACGCCCGGTCCTCCACCATGGACCCCGTCAGCCAGCTCGTCGACCTCGCCGAGACCGTCGAGGGCGTGTTCCGCGCGGTCGTCGCGCTCGGCCTGATCCTCGTCGTCGGCGGCGTCTCCGCCCGCTGGGCCCGCCGCCGACTGGCGTACGAGACCTGGCACTTCATCCACCTCTACACCTACGTCGCCGTGGTGCTGGCCTTCACCCACCAGGTCGCCGCCGGGACGACGTTCACCACGTCGTCCGCCGCCACGGCGTACTGGTACACCCTGTGGAGCGTCGCCCTCGGCTCGGTGTTCACGGGCCGGCTCGCGCTGCCGCTGTACCGCAACCTGCGCCACCGGCTGCGCGTCGAGGCCGTCGTCCCCGAGTCCGACGACGTGGTCTCCGTGTACATCACCGGCCGCGACCTGGACCGGCTGCCGGCCCGCGCCGGCCAGTTCTTCCTGTGGCGGTTCCTCACCAGGGACCGCTGGTGGCAGGCCAACCCGTACTCCCTGTCCGCCGCGCCCGACGGCCGCGGCCTGCGCCTGACCGCCAAGGCCGCCGGCGAGGGCTCCGCGGCACTGCGGCACCTGCGGCCCGGCACCCGCGTCTTCGCCGAGGGCCCCTACGGCGCCTTCACCGCGATGCACCGCACCCGGCCCGACGCCGTGCTGATCGCCGGCGGCGTCGGCGTCACCCCCGTCCGCGCCCTGCTGGAGGAACTGCACGGCCACGCCGTCGTCATCCACCGCGTCGGCTCCGAGCGGGACGCCGTCCTCCACGACGAGCTGCGCGAACTCGCCCACCTCAAGGGCGCCGAGCTGCACCTGGTCACCGGGCCGCCCGTGCCCGACCGGCTGGCCCCCGGCGAACTGCTGCGCCTCGTGCCGGACATCGCCGGCCGGGACGTGTTCCTGTGCGGACCGCCCCCCATGATGAACGCGGTCCTGGGCAGCCTGCGCGCGCTGGGCGTGCCCCGGACGCAGATCCACTTCGAGCGCTTCAGCCTGGCGGGATGAGAGAGACATCGTGAAGCGAGCCATACCTGTCCTGGTCCTGTCCGCCGTCGGACTCGTCCCCGTCTGGCGCTACCAGCCGTCGACTGGGACCGCGTCCACGCAGGCCGCCGCGCCGGCGTCGACGCCCTCCGTCCCGTCCGCCACCTCGTCCTCCGGTGCCGTCGTCGTCAGGGGCACGACGGTGCGCACCGAGAAGGGTGACGTGCAGGTGGAGGTCACCTTCGAGGGGGGCGAGATCACCGCGGTGCGGATGGTGAGGCAGCCGGACCATCCGCAGACGACGGCGGCCGTGCCGACGCTGGTCTCGGAGACGCTGGAGGCGCAGAGCGCGGACATCGACACGGTGTCCGGTGCGACGCTCACCAGCGAGGGCTACAAGGAGTCCCTCCAGGCCGCGATCGACGCGAAGGGCGCCTGACGTGCAACGCGTCGAACACGTGATGGGGTTCCCGGTCTCCCTGCGCGTCGACGGCCCGGACGCGCAGGACGCCGTCGACGGCCCGGACGGCACCGGTGCGGTGGCCGAGGCCGCGGACGCCGTGTTCGCGTGGCTGCGCGAGGCCGACGAACGGTTCAGCCCGTTCCGGGCGGCGAGCGAGGTGTCCCGGTACGGCCGGGGCGAGCTGCCCGCCTCCCGGATCGGCGCGGACCTCATGGAGATCCTCGACCTGTGCGAGCGCTACCGGGTCGCCACCGGCGGCGCCTTCGACGCCCGGCTGCCGGGGCGGGGGTTCGATCCCTGCGCCGTCGTGAAGGGCTGGTCGGTGCAGCGGGCCGCGGACCGGCTGGCCGCCGCCGGGGCGGGGCGGTTCTGCCTCAACGCCGGGGGCGACGTCGTCGTCCGCGGCGGCCCGTGGCGGGTGGGCGTACGGCACCCGGAGATCGCCGACCGGCTGTGCACGGTGCTGGAGCTGACCGACGGGGCCGTCGCGACCTCCGCACGCTACGAACGCGGCGACCACATCGTCGACGGGCGCACCGGGCGGGCGGCGACCGGACTGCTGTCCGTCAGCGTCGTGGCGGCGACGCTGACGGAGGCGGACGCGGTGGCGACCGCCGCCTTCGCGATGGGCGCGGCGGGCGTCGAGTGGGCGGCGGGCCTGCCGGGGTGCGAGGTGTACGCCGTCGACGCGGGGCGAAGTGTCCTGCGCACGGCCGGGTTCCCGTCGGTGGGGGCGGGGGCGGGGGCGGCGTGAGTGTGGGGGTGGGGGCGGCGGTCGTCGCGGTCCGGGCACTGGGGTGGGGCGCGGCGGTGGCGGCGTGGGCGCTCCCGCGCCCCCGCCACCCCTTCCCGACCCGCCCCCGCCACCTCTTCCCGGCCCGGCCCCGCCCCCGGACCCCCGGGCCGGTGCGCCGGGGTCTCTCGTGCGGATCGGGCCGGGCGCGCGGGCCTGATCCGGTCCGATCCGCACGAAAGACCCCGGGCCGCCGGGAAAAGGCCTCGCTCCGGCGCCGTAGCGCATGGTCCACTGCCGGCATGAGTCTGACCAGTGAGATCTTCCTGCTGCGCGAGGACGGCGAACGCCACGTCCTGGGCATCGAGGAGGACGACAGACCCGACGGAGCGGATCTCGCCGGGCCCGAGTCGTGGCGTACGAAGGTGTGGGGTTCGCCGTCTATCCGCCGCATCGGCGCCCGGTTCCTGCCCGCCCTGGTCGACGTCGACGACGGCGACGTCGTCGCCCCCGGTCACATCCCCGCCTTCTTGAGCGAGATCGCGCTGGTCCGGGCCGAGTTGACCCGGCTCGCCACGGAGACCCGTCCGCCGGACCGGACGGTCGAACAGCACGCCCGGCACATCGAGAGCCGTTTGAACGGCATCGAGGCGAGCGCGCGGTACGCACGGCGGCTCGGCGCGGGCCTGCTGATCTGGTGAAGGACCGCGGGAAGCCCGCCCCGCCCGTCAAAACCCCCGCAACACAAGCCGTCTAGACTCTCTCCGCAACGGCTCGGAACGTGCGTGGTCGAGAGCGGGCAGACATGGCCAGACCCGAAGGGTGTTCGGCGCTTTGATACGGATAGATTCAGTCACCAAGCGGTATCCGGACGGAACGGTGGCGGTCGACCGCCTCTCCCTCGAGATACCGGACCGTGCCATCACCGTCCTGGTAGGCCCCTCGGGATGCGGCAAGACGACCACCCTGCGCATGATCAACCGGATGGTCGAGCCGAGCGAGGGCAGCATCCTCATCGACGGCGTCGACAGCCGCCGGCAGCCGGTCAACACCCTGCGCCGTTCGATGGGTTACGTCATCCAGAACGCCGGACTCTTCCAGCACCGCACGATCATCGACAACATCGCCACCGTGCCCCGGCTGCTCGGCTGGAGCAAGGACAAGTCCCGTGCCCGCGCCCGCGAGTTGATGGACCGCGTCGGTCTCGACGCCTCGCTCGCCAAGCGCTACCCCTACCAGCTCTCCGGCGGACAGCAGCAGCGCGTCGGCGTCGCCCGCGCCCTCGCCGCCGACCCGCCCGTCCTGCTGATGGACGAGCCGTTCTCCGCCGTCGACCCCGTCGTCCGCAAGGGACTCCAGGAAGAACTCCTGCGCATCCAGGACGAGTTGGGAAAGACCATCGTCTTCGTCACGCACGACATCGACGAGGCCGTCAAGATCGGCACCATGGTCGCCGTCCTGCGCACCGGTGGCCGACTCGCCCAGTTCGCACCGCCCGCCGAACTCCTGTCGAGCCCCGCCGACGCGTTCGTCGAGGACTTCCTCGGCGCCGACCGCGGCATCCGGCGCCTGTCGTTCTTCTCCTCCGCGGGGCTCGACCTGCTCACCGCGCCGATCGTCGCCGTCGACGCCTCCGCGCAGCAGATCGCCGCCCGCGCCGACGCCGGAGCGCCCTACCTCCTCGTCACCGACGTCGACGGCAGGCCCCTCGGCTGGAGCGAGCCCGACCGGCTCACCGCGGGCCACGTCGACGCGAGCCGACTGCTTTCCCACGGGCGGCCGTTCGTCGCCGGACAGGACTCACTGCGGGCCGCCCTCGACTGCGCCGTGCTCTCGCCCACCGGCTGGGCGGTCGCCGTGGACGGCGAGGGGCGGGCGGCCGGGGTCGTCTCCCAGCAGGTCATCGGCGAAGCGATCCGCGGCGCCCACGAGGACAGCGCCGGCCAGCCCAAGGCCCTGCGATGAACGGCTTCTTCGACATCCCCAGCGACCTCCAGCACAGCTGGTGGGGACTGATCGGACTGCACCTGCGCGAGGCACTGCTGCCCGTCCTGGCCGGCCTGCTGCTCGCCCTCCCGCTCGGCCAACTCTGCGTGCGGCTCCGTTGGTTGTACGCGCCGGTGCTGTGGGTGACCACCGTGCTGTACGCCATCCCGTCACTGGCCTTCTTCGTCGTGCTCATCGACTACACCGGCCAGACCGAGCTGACCGTGATGATCCCGCTGACCGTCTACAGCCTGGTCGTACTGGTCCCCGCCATCGTCGACGCGGTGCGCTCGGTCCCGCAGGAGACCCTCGCCGCGGCCACCGCCATGGGCTTCGGGCCGGTGCGCCGCTACCTCCAGGTCCAGTTGCCGATCGCCGTGCCCGCGATCATCGCCGGGCTGCGGGTGGCCACCGTGTCCAGCATCAGCCTCGTCAGCGTCGGCACCCTCATCGGCAACCAGGGCGCCCTCGGCAACCTCCTGCACGACGCCACCATCTACAACCGTCCCGAACTCGCCTGGAACGCCGTCATCACCATGGCCGTCCTGGCGATGCTCGCCGACGCCGCGCTGGTTGCCGTACGCATCCTGCTCACCCCGTGGATGCCGAGCGGCGCCGGACGCCGCACGACGCCCGGATCCGCCGGGACCCGGCCCGTGCCGGCCGAACCCGCCATCGAGGACGCAGCCCGGTGAACGTACTCCACTTCGTCAGCGCCTTCTTCAGCGACGACGCCCACTGGCAGGGCTACGACGGCATCCCCACCCGCCTGGGCGAGCACCTCGGATACACCCTGGAAGCGCTCGGCCTGGCCGCCCTGATCGGACTGCCGGTCGGCCTGCTCACCGGTCACTACGGCCGCGGCGGCAACGCCCTCTCCCTGATCGCCACCGCCGGACGGGCCCTGCCCACCTTCGGTCTGCTGGTGCTGATGACGATGCTGATCGGCTTCGGCATGCTGCCCGTGATGATCCCGCTGGTCGTCCTCGCCGTCCCGCCGGTGCTGGTCACCACCTACGAGGCGATGCGCTCCGTCGACCCGTCCCCGGTGGACGCCGCCCGGGGCATGGGCATGGCCGAGACCCGGATCCTGCTCCAGGTGGAACTCCCCGTGGCCCTCCCGCTGATCCTGGGCGGCCTGCGGTCGGCCGCCATCCAGATCGTCTCCACCGCCACCATCGCCGCCTACGTCAGCCTCGGCGGGCTCGGCCGCTACATCATCGACGGCCTCTACCAGCGCGACTACGAGAAGGTCGTCGGCGGCGCCACCCTCACCGCCGGCATGGCCCTGGCCACCCTGGCGGTGTTCTGGGCGGTCACCAAGGTCACGGTGTCACCGGGGGTGCGCAGAAGCGCGTAGCGGCCGGGGGCCGGGGGGGCCCCCCCCCGGGGCCCCCCCCCCCCCCGGCCCCCGGGCGCGGGGCCCCCCCGCCCCGGGCCGCGCCCGGGCCCCGCACACCCCCGCCCCCCACC
>NZ_JBIVKQ010000031.1:60724-82542 GCF_044750845.1 Streptomyces sp. NPDC088766
GGCGGGGCGGGGGGGGGGGGGGGGGGGGGGGGGGGGGGGGGGGGGGGGGGGGGGGGGGGGGCGGCGCGGGGGGGCGGGGCGCCCCGCGGCCCCCCCCCCCCCCCCCCCCCCCCCCCCGGCCCGGACCGGGGCGGCCGTCACCCCTGCGACCGGGCCAGCGCCTGCTCCAGGACCACCAGCAGCGCGTCCCGCACCGAACCGCGCTCGCGGGCGTCGAAGACCAGGACCGGGACGCCCTCGGACACGTCGAGGGCCCAGCGGACCTCGTCCAGGCCGTGCTCGACCCGACCGTCGAAGGCGTTCACCGCCACGGCGAACGGGATCTGCTTGTGCTCGAAGTAGTCGACGGCGGCGTAGCAGTCGTCGAGACGGCGGGTGTCGACGATGACGAGGCCGCCGACCGCGCCCTCCACGATGTCGTCCCACATGAAGCCGAACCGCTCCTGTCCCGGCGTGCCGAACAGGTACAGCTTCAGGGTCGGGTCGATGGTGATGCAGCCGAAGTCCATCGCGACCGTGGTGGTGGTCTTGCGCGGGGTGTGGCTGAGGTCGTCCACCCCCGCCGCCACCTCGGTGATGGCCGCCTCGGTGGTCAGCGGCTCGATCTCGGAGATCGAGCCGACGGCGGTGGTCTTGCCCACGCCGAAGCCGCCCGCGATCACCAGTTTCACCGGCAGCGGCGGCCGTACGGCGGCCTGACCGGCGAAATGGCCGACAAGCGGTTCAGTCGGAGTCACGGAGTACCCCCCGGGAGTCGGGGATGGCCCGCAGGCCATCGATAACCCTGCGCAGGACGGACGCGTCATGGGTGACGCCGGAGTCGGGCACGTGCACCGACAGCTGCCCGGCCGCGCGCAGATCCTCGGCGAGGACCCGCACCACGTTCAGGTGCAGCCGCAGCCGGGCCGCGATCTCCGCGATCGATTGCGGCTGCCTGCATGCGGCGACGATGTCGTGCTGTTCGAAGGAGAGCCGGTCGAGCGCGGCGAGCCCGGCGGCGGTGGCCACCAGCTGGGTCTCCACCGGCATCGGCCGGCCGGTCGCGGCCTCGCCCGAGCCCGCGACCCGGCCGGCGGTGACCAGGAAGGGCCGGACGGCGGACGCCGGGCCGACGGGTGCGACGCCGTCCTCGCCGGCGCCGCGCGGAGTGCGGCCGTCCGCCATCGGTGGTGGGTTTCCTCTCTGGACCGGCGGCGGACGCTCAGCGCGACCTGGTGGCGCCGACGCTGTTCTTCAGCTCCAGCACGAGCTGCGGGCTGAGCGCGGCACCGGCACGGTTGGCGAACACGGTCATCTCGTAGGCGATGTTGCCCAGCTTGGCCTCCTTGTCGGTGACCACGCCGAGCACGGCGCCGCTGCCGATCGCGGAGACCAGCACATGGCCGCCCTCCAGATCGATGATGACCTTGTTCAGACCGCCCAGGCCGTAGTTGCCGGAGGCGCCGGCGGCCAGGCTGGTGATGCCGGAGACGATCGCGGCCAGCCGCTCGGAGTCGGCGTGCTCACGCAGCTCCGACACGGCGATCAGCAGGCCGTCGGTGGACACCGCGATGGCGTCCACGACCCCGGCCGTCTCGTTGGCGAAACGGTTGAGCAGCCAGGTGAAGTCTGCTGCCGCGGCCCGCAGATCGGTCGGCGTGGCGTCTCCCGAGGGAGTGCCCCCTGTCGACGTGCTCACTGCTCGGCTCCTTCCGGGAGGTGGTTCTGGCGGTGCGTGGTGTTCCGGTCGTCGGTCGGGCGGTCGGTCGTACGGTCGTCGCGCCCGGCGTCACCGGGCAGTGCGCATCCGTCGCCGGTGGGACGAGGGTGCTCGCCGGTGTCGCGGTGGGCGCGTTCCACGGCCGCCTCGAACTCCTCCAGCGCGCTGCGGACGGCGTCCGCGTCGGCGGGCGGCGGCGCCGCCCGCCGCGCGGCCTGCTGGGCGGCGGCCTCCGCGGTGGTCCGCAGCGTGGCCCCGCGGACCCGGCGGCGGAGGGGGCGGGCGCCGTCGTGCGCGGGGTCCGCCGCCGGGCGGGGCGCGCTCCCGCCGTCGTGGGCGCGTGCCGCGGACTCCTCGGCGTCCGGTGCGGTGTCCCCGGAGCGGGTAGCCGGGCGTACGGCACCGTCGGCCGGCCCGGCGGCGGAGGGCTGGGTGACGGCGTGCGGCGCGGGCTCCGCCGTACGGTCGTGGACCGTCGGCTCCTCGGTACGGGGGCCGGGGACGGGCGGGGCCTCGGCCTCGGCCTGCTCGCGCCGGGGGACCCGGCGGGGGAGCGGGACCGGGTCCGCGCCGTCCGTCGCCGCCCAGGCCGGCACGGAGGCCGCCCGGGAGGGGCCGCCCGCCGGGACCGGGGCGGGGGCCGGCGCGGTGGCGGAGTCCGGCGCGCCCGGCCGGGCGGCGGCCGCTGTACCGGCCGCCGTAGCGGCCGCAGTGCCCGTCGTCCTGCCGGACGGGAGCGCCGCCGTCGCGGGTGCCGCCCCCTGGAGGGCCGTGCCGATCGGTGTCAGGAGCAGTCCGGAGGGGATGGAGACCTCCGCCGTCACGCCGCCGCCCGGGGTGCGGGTCAGGCTGACGTCGATCTCCCAGCGGCGCGCCAGCGCGCCGACCACGAACAGGCCGAGCACCTTGGTCGGGACGAGGTCGAGGCGTTCGCGGCGCACCAGGCGGGCGTTCTCCTCGGCGAGCCGCTCGGCGCTCATGCCCAGACCGTGGTCGGCGACGGTGATCGTCGCGCCGTCGTCGCCGGGCCGGACCCGGACCTCGACGGGGCTGCCCTCGGGGGAGAACGACACGGCGTTCTCGACGAGTTCGGCGATCATCAGGGTCAGGTCGCCGATGATGTCGGGCTCGACCATGACCTCGGTGCCGGCGTACAGCTGCACCCGCCGGAAGCCCTCGATCTGGCCGAGCGCGGCGCGGACCACGTTGGTGAGCGCGGCCGGACCGGAGTCGAGCACGGTCTCGCGAATGCCGGCCAGCAGCATCAGGCTGTCGGCGTTGCGGCGCAGCCGGACCGCGATGTGGTCGATGGAGTAGAGGCGTTCGAGCAGTGCCGGGTCGGTCTCGCCGCGCTCCACGGCGTCGATCAGCGCGAGTTGGCGGGTCGTGAGGTTGCTGACGCGGCGCCCCACGTTGCCGAACATCTCGGCCACGTTGCGCCGGCTGAGCACCTGGCGCTCCAGCAGCGCGGCCGCGGTCGTCTGGACGTTGTTGAAGGCCTCGGCGAGCGCGCCGATCTCGTCGTCGGCGGTGACCGGCAGCTCGCGCAGCCGCGGCGGCCCGCTCTCCTCGGCGTCGTCGTCGGCCACCCGGGCCAGTTCGCGCCCGGCGACGTCGGCGACCTCCTGCGCGGCCCCGGTCAGGGCCAGCACCGGGCGGATCACTGAGCGGCGCACCAGCGCGGCCAGCGCGATCCAGGTGGCGAAGCCCAGCAGCGCCAGGGTCAGCAGCAGGGCCGCGCGCCACTCGGCTCCGGCGGCGGCGTCGTCGGCGCGGTCGGCGATCTGGTCGATGAGCGAGCCGGTGATCCGCAGCCGGGTCTCGGCCTGCTCGTTGTAGCGGTGGTAGGAGTCCAGCGCCGCACGGAACGCGACACGGATCTCGTTCTTGGACTCGGCCTGCAACGCACTCGGGTCGACGGCGAGTTCGGCGTAGTGCTGACCGATCACCGCCTGCGCCGGGTTGTGCTCGATGTCGCCGAGCAGGTCCGTCTGCGCCTCGGTGGCGAAGCGGGCGAAACGTTCGGCCTGGTAGGTGTACAGCTCGTGGGAGCCGACCGCGCCGGTGAACTCGATGAGGGCGTTGCTGTCGCCGGTCCGCGCGGAGAACACGCCGGTCTCGTAGGCGCCGTGGGCGGCGTCGGCCCGCAGCAGCGAGTCGAGCAGGTTGCCGGTGAAGGTGGTGGCGAGGGCGGTGTTGCGGTCCAGGCCGAGGCCGTCGATGAGGCCGTCGGCGGCGCCCGAGTACGCCGGGTCGATGTTGTCGGCGGGCAGATACCCCTGTTCGATGGTGTCCCGCAGGCCGGCCAGGCCCTCGACCTCGCGCAGCGCCTGCGCCTCGGTGTCCGGCAACCGGTCGCCGAAGGTCTCGCGCACCGTCTGGACCTGCGTGTCGACGGCGAGCTGGGCGACCCGGTAGGCGGAGGTGGAGGGCGTGCCCCCGTCGAAGGACGCCTCGTACCGCACGGACAGCAGGACGGCCTGCTGGTGCTCGGCCTGCACGTCGGCGACCAGCTGGGCCACCGCGGCACTGTCCCGGACCAGTTGGGCGGCCGACTCGGCGTGGTCGGACTCCTCCACCAGGTCGGTGATGACCCACGCCAGCAGCAGGGCGATCACCGCCAGCGGGACGCCGACGAGGATGTTGAGCTTGCGCTGGAAGGGCCACCGGTCGGCGAAACCCCGCAGACCGCGGCGTACGGACGAGACCGCCGGCCGTCGGGGTCCCCCCTGTCCGTGCCGCTCGTGCGGAGCCGGGCGACGGGGGGAGGACGCGTCCACCTCGGTCGTGGACACCAGGCCTCCTTCATGAGGTCGTGCGCACCGCGCGACGCACGCTTCTGTCCGATTCTGATCGACGTTCCGGGCGAGGGGCCGGGCGCGCGACGGCACCACGAATGATGCGTCACGGCACCGGAGCGGTTTCCGGCCACTGTTGTGACCGGCGCCGACCCCGGCGAGACTATCGCCTCCCCGATCGATCAAGTGGGTGGCCCTACGTCAAGAATCCATTACAAAGCGCCGTCTCCCGGGCGTCGTACCGGCCTTCCCTTCTTCACGAACCATCACAACCGGTCGCGCATCGAAGCCAATCGGTGACCCGGTGACACTTGACTCACCGAGAACGCGCTGGATTGGATCAGACGGAGCGTTCGTTCTCTCCACCAACCTCCGAGCCCGGAACGGCAGACGTGACTTCCAACGCCCACAGCAGCAGGTCCCTCAGGAACCACCCAGGCGCGGCGGCCGTCGCGCTCGCCGCGATGACGGCCCTGCTGGCGGGTTGTTCCTCCTCCGACGACACCGACCCGCTCTCCGAGGACAAGGCGGCCGGCGACACCGTCGTCGTCGGCTCCAACAACTTCGCCGAGAGCATCCTGCTGGCCGACATCTACGGCGAGGCCCTCAAGGCCAAGGACATCAAGGTGTCCTACAAGCCCAACATCGGCAGCCGCGAGACCACGTACGGCCTGCTCAAGAACGGTTCCATCACCGTCCTGCCCGAGTACAACGGCTCGCTGCTGGCCTACCTCGACGCCAAGGCCGAGCAGAAGTCGCTCGAGGCCGTCAACGCGGCGGCCAAGGCCAAGCTCGACCCCAAGCTGACCCTGCTGGAGTCCTCGCCCGCCGAGGACAAGGACTCCGTCACGGTCAACGCGGACACCGCGAAGAAGTACAACCTCACCCCGCAGTCCACCCTCGCCGACCTCAAGGACATCGCTCCCGACCTGGTCCTCGGCGGCTCGCCCGAGTTCCAGACCCGGCAGCAGGGCATGGTCGGCCTGGAAGCGGTGTACGGACTGAAGTTCAAGTCCTTCAAGGCACTGGACGCCGGCGGTCCGCTGACCCAGGCCGCGCTGAAGAAGAACACCGTGCAGGCCGCGGACATCTTCACCACCGACCCGACCATCACCAAGGAGAAGTTCGTCGTCCTCCAGGACCCGGAGAACCTCTTCGGTTTCGCGAACGTGACCCCGCTGGTCTACAAGAGCGGGCTCTCCCAGGAGGGCGTCGACGCGCTCAACGCGGTCTCCGCCAAGCTCGACACCAAGACCCTGCTGGACCTGGACTTCCAGGTGCAGCTGGAGAGCAAGGACCCGCTGGACGTGGCCAAGGCCTGGCTGAAGTCCGTCGGCCTGGGCTGATCCGCCCGCGTCGGACACGACAGCGCACCGGGCCGTCCCGGACGGCACCACCCTCACCGTCGGCGGGCTGATCGCGCCCGCCGACGGTGCGGCCGTCCCCGCCCCGGCCCCCGAGGCACGCGAGCGGGCCGTACGTTCCTTCCACGCCGGCCGCCGGCTTCGCCCGGCCGGTGCCGCCCGTCGGACGCTGCGCGCGGCGCAGGCGTACCGGACGGTCCTCGGCTGCCGACCGGGTTCCCCTGCAAGGGCGTCGCGGATACACCCGGCGCCCCCGGCGCTCGACGCCTTCACCTTCACCGTGGCGGCCGGCGCCTGCCCGACGGCACCGGGGACCGCCCGCTGACCGGCGACGTGACGGCGGCGGCCGAACTGCCGCCCCTGCTCGCCCGATGGTGAGCGCCGGTTCCCGCACCCGGCTAACCTCGGCGGACATGAACAGGCGGCGGCAGAAGAAACTGGCCATGAAGCTGGTCACCGCGGCGTTGCTGGACGAGGGCGCCCGGGTCGACGCACTGCTGCGGGCCGGTGCCGATCCGGCGGCGGCCGACCGCGACGGCACCACCGCGCTGTACGCCGCCTCCGTCCACGGTTCGGCCGGCATCGTCCGCCGGCTCCTGGAGGCGGGCGCACCGCCCGACGCGGAGAGCGCCGGACCCGGCTCGGAGGGCACGCCGCTGTGCGCGGCTGCCTGCTGGGGACACACCGAGACGGTCCGCACCCTGCTCGCCCACGGCGCCGATCCCGGCCTGCGCGAGGACCGGGGCACGGGCTGGACGCCGCTGGAGTGGGCGCGGCGGGGGCCGCACCCCGAGACGACCGCCGTACTGCGCGCGGCGGAGGCGGCCGCTTCCCCGCGCTGACGGGTCGGTGAGGACAGCGTCCACCGGCGCCGACCGGCAGGACACGCGGCGTCGACAGACAGGGCACGCGGCGCCGACCGGCAGGGGCCGGGGGCGATCCCCGTCGACGGTGGATCGCCCCCGGCCCCTGTGGTGAACCCGGCGGAGTTCCGCTCAGGCGGGCTCACCGGCCCGCAACGGCGGCTGACCGGCCGCCCGTGCCGCCTTGCGCCGCTGTCTGCGGACCTTGCGCGACTCCTGCTCCGGGAGCCACCCGAAGGCCAGGCAACTGCCCACGACCCCGAGGAGCAGGCCGACGAGGAAGCCGCCCAGGTTCGAGGTGGGCCACGTCCCGAGGGACAGCAGAACGCCGATGATCGAGTAGAACAGCCGCTGGGTCGGGTTGAACAGGATCAGCAGCCCGATCAGCACCATGAGGGTCGGCAGGAGGTAGCCGGCCAGGCCCTGCATGCCGATGTGCAGGATCACCGGAAGCGGTGCCTTCATGGTCACCAGGATCTCCGCACCGCCCAGGACGAGCAGCAGACCGCCCGGGAAGGGCCGGCGCGCGGTCCACCGTCGGAAGCCGTTCACCGCGGGCAGCCCTCGCCCCCGAACCGCATGTGCAGGTCGGGCAGCTTGAACACGGCCGCGGTGGCGGCGTAGTTGTGCTGGTAGAGGTCGGTGATGACGACCTTGTCCGCCTGCTGGCCGTAGACGCCCGGCAGGCCGCGGGTGTCGACCTTGTCGAAGGTGCTGGCGTCGCGGCCGATCTCGATGTTGTTGAACGCGGCGTTGCCGGTGATGTCGTCCGAGTCGATGGCCAGGTTCTCCACGCTCACCTTGGTGCCCTTGTCGCCGGCGGTGAGGACGAGCTGGATGCCGCCGAGGTCGACGCTCTGGCACATGCTGGTCAGCTTGCCCGACTTCACCACCGAGGTGACGACCAGGACCTGGCCGCCGGTGTCGCCCTCGTTGGGGCTGTTCTCGATCATGTGGTCCAGCGAGCCGAACTGCGCGAAACCTTCTCCCTCGAGCTTGTCGGCGGTCACCACGAACGGCATGCCGGAGATCGCGAACTGCACGCCCAGGGCTCCCTGGGCGGTGAGTACCGCGAGACCGGCGGTGACGAGGGTCGCGGGCACGGCCATCACGGCGGCCCGGCGCAGCCGGACCCGGCCGCGTCTGTCTGCGGAACCGCTTTCCGGGTTCCCGGGGGTGTTCTCGGCGGACGACGTGACGTCCGAGGACGAGGCCATGTCTGCTCCCATGGGCATAGTCATGCGGGTTGGGCTTCAGCGGCGTGTTGTCCTGGCGCGGACAGCGGCTGCCGCGTACGTCTCCTCGCAACTCCCGGAAGCCGCAAGGGCTTTCTCGTTACGCGTCAGTAGCCAACCGGGAAGTTACCGATGGTTACACCACAGGGTCAAGGGAGATGTGGAAAAAGGGTGAGCGAAACGTGCCGTCCGCGGGCCGGTGCGTCCGGCACTCTCACGAATATCTGTGCAGCCATCAACTTCTGCGCGACACCTTGACGTTGACGAACCATCAGGTCTACAACTCTCGGTGACTCAGCCCGGATCCGTGGCGCCGGATCCGCAGCGCGGCGAGCCGCTCTCCGCGCTCCCGGACCCGGTCCGGCCGTCCCTCGAAACCGACGGCCGGACCTCCCGTCAGAACGGTCACGACCGCCCGGGCATCCAGCACGGGCCCCCTCGCGCCCCGAGTCCGATTCCCGTCCGGCGCCGCCACGGCCGCTTCCCCCTGCCGGCCGTGCCCGCCGCCACCTGCGCTGCCGGCCCGTCACGTACGGAGAAGGCGTTCCGGGCCGGCACCCGTCGGGCATCGACTCGCGTCCCCGCACCTCCCCCGAGCGCACCTCTCGGAACACCCTCTGAGAACACCCCCACCTGAGAAACGAGGCACCCGCATGCGCACTCGCCCTCTCCTCGCCCTCGCCGGCACCGTCGCCGCCCTCACGCTGACGGCGGTCACCCCGGCCTCCGCCGCCGACCCGGCCGTCCTCACCACGGCCAACGGCGACGTCGCGGTCGGTGACGTCCTCAACGCCTCCCTCGCGAGCGGCACCAACGCCACCCTCTACTCATCCGCCACCGGCACCAGCGGCGTCTCCTGCGCCTCCTCGGGCTTCAGCGCCACCGTCACCGCCAACCCCACCGCCCCCGGCACGGCCAACGAGTCGCTCACCGCGCACACCTTCGGCAACTGCTCCGCGAACGTCGTCGGCGTGCTCGGCGTCACCAGCATCACGGTCAACAACCTGCCGTACAACGCGGCCGTGTCCTCCGCCGGCACCCTCACCGTGACCCCGGCGGCCGGTTCCAGCATCCAGACGACGGTCGTGCTGCGCACGCTCCTCGGCAGCATCAACTGCGTCTACAAGGCACCCAGCCTGACCGGCGTCGCGAGCAACACCGACAACAGCATCACCTTCACCGCCCAGCCCTTCGCCAAGGCGTCCGGTTCGTCGCTGTGCTTCGCGAACGGCTACTTCACCGCCAAGTACGCCCCGGTGACCGACGCGGGTGCCGTCGTCACCGTCAACTGAACGGCGCGGGAGAGCTCCACGGAACCGTTGCGGGAACCGGTTCGCGAACCGCTGTGGCAACAGGACCGGAAACCGCGGCGTAAACAGCACCGGCCACCGGTTCGCACGCGAGCCGGTAGCCGGTAGCCGGTTCAGCGCCGTCGCAGGCGCAGCACCAGGGTGGCGCCGCCGGTGAGCACCAGCACCGCGGCGGCGCCACCCGCCAGCAGCGGCGCGGACGGCCCGGAGCCGGCCCCGGAGGCGGACGCCACCGGGGTGCTCACCGGCGTGACGGCCTCCGGCGCGCCGGAAACCGCCGCCGTCCCCCGGGCGGGGGCGGCGGACGTCGTCGTACCGGCCGTCGTGCCGGCCGAGGCCGACGCGGCGGCGGACGGGAACTCCGGCGCGGCGGCGGCCGTGGCCTTCGCGGACGGCGGGGGCGAGGCCGCGCCCTTCTCGGGGAAGACCACGTCCGAGCACGAGTAGTAGGTGTCGGGCGTGCTGCTGTTCTGCCAGACCGTGTACAGCACCTGGCGGCCCGTGCGGTCGGCGGGCAGCTTCGCCGTGAGCCGGTAGGCGCCGTCCCGCAGCGCCGGGTCCTCGACCTGGGCGAACGGCCGCTCGGGCAGGTCGTCCCAGGTGAGGGGCTGCGACGGGTCGTATCCCGGTTTCGTCAGGTAGAACCTGAACGTGCCCGTGTGCGGGATCGTCGAGACGTACGTCATGCGCAGCGTCCCGCCCGGCGTCAGACGGGTCGACGGCCAGTCGGAGCGCGCGAGGTCCAGTCCCCGGTAGGCGGGCAGACCGCCACTGCACAGCTGCCCGTCGGGGATCGTGCTCCGGTCGCGTCCGCCGACGTCGGCCACCCGCAGGTTGTCCCAGGCCGTGAAGGGCGCCCCGTTGGCGGCCACGGCCGCCCGGCAGGCGGCGGACCCGGCGGCTGAACCCCCGTCGGGGGAACAGGCGTAGACCCGGCTGACCGGGGTCGTCGGCGCGCCGTGCGCCTGCGCCGGCCCCGCCGCCCCCAACAGCACCGGCAGGATCGGGCTCAGGACGGCGGCCGCCAGGGCGGCGGCGCGGTGTGCGGTCGTGCGGCGCATCGGGACGTCTCCTCGGCCGGCGCGGGAACGGTTTCGACGTGCAGTACGCGGCGGCGGCCCCGTGTGTTCACGCCGCCGGCGCACCGGCCGGTCCCCGAGCAAACCCGGTCATGCGCACACCACTCGCCGTCAGCGAACGTCGTCGCCACCTACTCGGTGAACGCCTCCGGCGAGGTCGCCGACGGCACCTGGAAGCTGCGGGTCCAGGACGTGGCCGCGCAGGACACCGGGCGGCTCAACGGCTGGAAGCCGACCTTCTGGGTCTCGCGGCCGTACGGAGGAGAACTCCTCGCGGCTTCACGAACGGGCGGGCCGGTGTGGATGGACACCGGCCGGCCCGCCGCACGTCCGGATCAGGAAGCCGCGCGCCGCTCCGGCGAGGCCAGCACCCGCGCACCCCGGTCGGGGCGGGCGTCGAGGCCGGGGAGCAGACCGGGCACCGCGATGCTCGGCAGGATGTGCGCCCACATCACCGCCAGCCGGTCCCCGAGATCGGCGCGGTCGGTCAGCGCCCGGGACATCAACTGGATTCCCGTGAAGGTGCCCACCAGCAGCTCGACCGTTTCCGCCGGCTTCACCGTGGGCAGCAACTCGCCCCGCTGGCGGGCCGCTTCCAGCAGTTCGTCGAGAGCCCGCGCCCACTGCCGGAACGGCTCGCCGTGATCCACCCCGGACGGCGTCTCCTGGTCCACCGCCAGCCGTACGCTGCCCCGCAGCAGGGCGTTGTCCAGCAACCGGCGCGCCACCACGAAGGTCATGTCGACGATCTCCTGCAGCTTGCACGGCTGCGGCGGGACCGCCCCGAAGGGCACCTGCTCGTTCAGGACCGCCTGGGCGAGGGCCTCTTTCGACGCGAAGTGGAAGTACAGGGCACCTTTGGTGACCTGAGCGCGCTCCAGGACCATGGCGATGGTGGTGGAGGTGTAGCCGTGCTCGTCGAACACCGCGCCCGCCGCTTCCACGATCGCCCTGCGCGTCCTGATCGCGCGCTCCTGTTTCGCCATTGCGAGCCCCTTCACGGCACCGAGCCGGGCGTCCCGCGCTCGGATGCGGGTTCGGTCCGATCATAGGATGCCGTCGACTGATCTCATTGAAAACAAACCGGTCGCCTCGTACTCTAACGCTCACCGAGCGGACGGTTCGCCCGTCCGCCCCGGGCCTTCGGGGCACCGTAGGGAGAGAGATGACGCGACCGCGGCAGCTTGCCGACACGCCGTCCCTGACCGCAACCGTTCCGCGCCAACTCGTCCACCGTGCCGCCGTCGCCGAGACCTTCCTCACCGGCTGGCGGCGCACCGGGGCCGACCGGTTCGCGGTGTCCGCCCAGTGGCCGCGTGCGCACGCCCTGCACGTGTCGCCCGACTGGTCCGCGTACGACCCGCTGCTCGTGGTCGAAACGATCCGGCAGAGCGGCACCCTGGTCGCCCACACCGAGTACGAGGTCCCGCTGGACCGGCAGTTCGTACTGACCGAGTTCCAAGTCGATGCGGAACCGGCGACGTTGACGCTCGGTGTGCTGCCGGCCGAACCCGAGGTCGAACTCGTCTTCACCGACGTCCAGTACCGGGGCGGACACTTCGCCGCCGCCCGCTACACCGCGCACGTCCTGCGCGACGGCGCCCGCGTCGCCACCGCGGACGTCGCCTTCACCTGCGTCAGCGGGCCCGTCTACCGGCGGCTGCGCGGCGGCCGTACGCCGGAGACCGTGACCGCCGTCCCCGTCCCGCCCGGGGTGTCCGCCGACGCCGTCCGCCGGGCCCTGCCCACGGACGTCGTCCTCGCGCCCGCCGACGCCGACCGGCCGGACCGCCGGCAGCTGCGAGTAAATACCGCACACCCCGTTTTCTTCGACCATCCGCTCGACCACGTCCCCGGCATGCTCCTGCTGGAGGCCGCCCGCCAGGCAGCCCTGCTGGAAACACCGGGGGAACGGGTGCCGACGGCGTACCACGCCGTCTTCCACCGGTACGCCGAGCTGGACGAACCCATCTGGATCGAGGCGAAGGGCGGTCACGGAACCGACGTGCAAGTGCTCGGCGTGCAAGGTGAGTCGACGGTTTTTGAATGCCTGGTCGGTACCGCCGGATCGTGAACTGTTGTTTACTGGGGGTGAGAAACAAACGGCATGACCCGTTCTTTACGCCCAGGAGTGTCCAGTCGATGGCGAGGCAGTTACGCGCGGAGCAGACCCGCACGACGATCATCAGGGCCGCAGCCGATCTGTTCGACCGGAACGGCTACGAGTCGACCAGCCTCAGTGACATCGTCGAGCACGCCCACGTCACCAAGGGCGCGCTCTACTTCCACTTCGCGGCCAAGGAGGACCTCGCCCAGGCCATCCTGGAGCTGCAGTCCCAGGCCGCGCGCCGGGTCGCCGGGGAGATCGACGACCGCGGCTACCCGGCTCTGGAGGCCCTGATGCGCCTCACCTTCGGCATGGCGCGGCTGTCGGTCGAGGGTCCCATCACCCGCGCGGGCCTGCGCCTGGCCACCGGCGGCGTCGCCGTACGGCCGCCCGTGCCCCACCCGTTCACCGAGTGGCTGGAGCTGATCTCCCGCCGGCTCGTCGGCGCGGTGCGGGAGGCCGACATCCATCCGGACGTCGACGTGGACGCCGTGGCCCACTCCCTGGTCTGTTTCTTCGTCGGCACCCGCGTGGTCGGCCGCTCCCGCGAACCCAGCGCCCGGCTGCCGCGCCGCATGGCCGAGATGTGGCACGTCCTCATCCGCGGCCTGGTACCCGTCCCCCGCCGCCCCCGCTACCTGAGCCTCGCGGCCCGACTCGAACGGGAGGTCATGGCGGCGGTGTGAGCCACCGCACCTTCCTCCTCCCCCCCCGGCGGCCACGTCCGACGCGCGGCCCACGTCCAGGTGGCACGGCCACGGCGCGTGGGCACGGCGCGCGGCCACGGCGCGTGGGCACGGCCGCGGCCTGTGGGTCCCGCGCAGGCCGGCCCGCCCCGCGGGCCCATGCGCCCCGCGGCGGCCGACCCCGCGGTCCGTGGCGCGCACGGTCGGCCGGGGCCCGCGTCCCGCGTGCACGGCTGACGCCGTGACCCGGGGCGTTCCCGGCCGACTGCTGCTGCGGGTCGCCGGGTCGCCGGGGCGCCGTATCGCCGTGTACGACGGCGTCCGCGGCCGGTCGTGGCAGTCCGCGCCCGTGGCCACGGCCGGCCCCGCCGTCCGCACGCCCTCCGCCCCCACCCGCCCCGCGATACCGTGATCCGCATGCCCGACACCCCCTCCCGCCCGTGATCCACGGCGACGAGCCCGGCTCCTTCCCGCACGGTGTCCTCGCCGAGCGGCACCCGGCGATCATCCGGCGGGTGCGGGACGCCTTCCCCTACGGACCCGACGTCCGCGGGGCCCTCGACGCCCTGCTGACGAGCTGCGTCGAGGGTGTGATCGAGCCGCTCCCCGCCGACGCGCACGACCTCGACCACTGGCGGGCCTGGGGTCTGGACGGGTACGCGGGCCGCTCCTGGTACGAGGTGCCCTGGCTGTGGTCGGAGAGCTACTTCTACCGGCTGCTCCTCGAGACCGTCGGCCACTTCCGGCCCGGACCCTGGCAGGGCCTCGACCCGTTCCGCCCGTTCAAGCTCGCCGAGCTGGACGCCCCCGGGACCGACGAGGAACTCGCCGCGCTCGACGGCCTCGAAGGCCGCCCGGAGCGGGAGCGGGCACAGGCCCTGCTGCACGGCTCCCTGTGGGGCAACCGCGCCGACCTCGGCTTCCGGCTCTCCGACACGGGCGCCCGGGACCGGGCCGCCGTCCCCGCACTGGTCGCCGACGACGGCGAGAGCCTGTGGACGCTGCTGGCGCCGCCGGAGGCCGCCCACGGCACGCTGTGCCTGGTCGCGGACAACGCGGGCCGCGAGCTGATCCCCGATCTGCTCCTCGCCGCCCACCTCCTCGCCCACGGGCGGATCGGCCGCGTCGTCCTGCACGTCAAGCCGTACCCGTACTACGTCTCGGACGCCACGACGGCCGACGTCGTCGACGCGCTGCGCCGCCTGACGGCAGCTCCGGGGGCGGCCGCCGGGTACGGGCGGCGGCTGTGGGCGGCGATGACGGACGGCACCCTGACGGTCCGCGCCCACCCCTTCGCCGCCGCCCCGCTGCCGTACGAGCGGATGCCGGACGACCTCCGCGCCGAGTTCGCGGCCGCGACGCTGACCGTCGTGAAGGGCGACCTCAACTACCGCCGCCTGGTGGGCGACCGGCGGTGGCCGCCGACGACCCCGTTCGAGGACGTGACCGCGTACTTCCCCGGCCCGGTCGTGGCCCTGCGCACGCTCAAGTCGGACGTGATCACCGGGCTGTCCGCCGGCACCGAGGCCGCGCTGACCGCCGCCGAGGGGCAGGGCTGGCGCACCGGCGGGACCCACGCGCTGATCCAGACCAGGAAGTGAGCACGGCGCGGACCCCCGTACCGGCCCGCTGCTCAGGAGCGCCCGATCCGCCGGTGTTCGCCCCGGGTTCACGCGATGGTGTGATCATGTCCCGCGCCGCGGATGAGGGTTGATGCCCCCGGGTAGGGCCCGGCCATGACGCAGCCGTTCGAACTCCCGCACTTCTACATGCCGTATCCCGCGCGGCTCAACCCGCACGTCGACGAGGCCCGCGCCCACTCGACGGGGTGGGCGCGCGAGATGGGCATGCTGGAGGGCTCCGGGATCTGGGAGCAGGCCGACCTCGAGGCGCACGACTACGGTCTGCTCTGCGCCTACACCCACCCCGACTGCGACGGCCCCGCCCTGTCGTTGATCACCGACTGGTACGTGTGGGTGTTCTTCTTCGACGACCACTTCCTCGACATGTTCAAACGCACCCCCGACCGGGCGGCCGGCAAGGCCCATCTGGACCGGCTCCCGCTGTTCATGCCGCTCGACCTGTCGACCCCGGTGCCCGAGCCGCGGAACCCGGTCGAGGCGGGCCTCGCCGACCTGTGGGCGCGCACCGTGCCGGCGATGTCCGCCGACTGGCGGCGCCGTTTCGCCGTCGCCACCGAGCACCTCCTCAACGAGTCGATGTGGGAGCTGTCCAACATCGGCGAGGGACGGGTCTCCAACCCCGTCGAGTACATCGAGATGCGGCGCAAGGTGGGCGGCGCCCCCTGGTCGGCGGGGCTCGTGGAGTACGCGACCGCCGAGGTCCCGGCCGCCGTGGCCGGATCGAGGCCGCTCAGGGTGCTGATGGAGACCTTCTCCGACGGCGTGCACCTGCGCAACGACCTGTTCTCCTACCAGCGCGAGGTCGAGGACGAGGGCGAGCTGAGCAACGGGGTCCTCGTCCTGGAGACGTTCTTCGGCTGCACCACCCAGCAGGCCGCGGACATCGTCAACGACATCCTCACGTCCCGGCTCCACCAGTTCGAGCACACCGCCCTGACCGAAGTGCCGGCGCTGGCCCTGGAGAAGGGCCTGCGCCCGGACGAGGTGGCCGCCGTCGCCGCCTACACCAAGGGCCTCCAGGACTGGCAGTCCGGCGGCCACGAATGGCACCTGCGCTCCAGCCGCTACATGAACGGGAAGGCGACCTCCCCCTCGCCCTGGGAGAGGCTGACCCACCCCGGCACCTCCGCCGCCGACGTCGGCGCCCTGCTCGCCCCGGCCGCCGCGACGGGAGTACCTCCCACGCCCTTCGGGCAGTGGGGGAGGCTGCGCGCGTACACGCACGTGCCGTTCCGGAAGGTCGGCCCGTCCCGGCTGCCCGAGTTCCACATGCCCTTCCAGGTGGAGCTGAGCCCGCACCTGGACCGGGCCCGACGCAACCTGGTCGAGTGGACGCGCCGTATGGGCATCCTGTCCGAAGGGGTGTGGGACGAGGACAAGCTCGCCTCGTGCGACCTGGCGTTGTGCTCGGCGGGCCTGGACCCCGACGCCACCCCCGAGGCCCTCGACCTCAGCGCCGGCTGGCTGGCGTTCGGCACCTACGGCGACGACTACTACCCGCTGGTGTACGGCCACCGCCGCGACCTGGCCGCGGCCAGGGCCACCACCGCCCGCCTCTCGGCCTGCATGCCCGTCGGCGGCGAGGAGAGTCCCGTCCCCCTGAACGCCATGGAACGGTCGCTGATCGACCTGTGGGCGCGCACGACCGCCGGCATGACCCCCGACCAGCGGCGCACCCTGCGCGCGGCGGTCGACAGCATGACGGAGAGCTGGGTGTGGGAGCTGGCCAACCAGCTCCAGAACCGCATCCCCGACCCCGTCGACTACCTGGAGATGCGGCGCGCCACCTTCGGCTCCGACCTCACCCTGAGCCTGTGCCGCATGGGCCAGGGCCCGGCCGTCCCGCCGGAGGTGTACGCCAGCGGCCCGGTCCGCTCACTGGAGAACGCGGCCATCGACTACGCCTGTCTGCTCAACGACGTCTTCTCGTACCAGAAGGAGATCGAGTACGAGGGCGAGATCCACAACGCGATCCTCGTCGTGCAGAACTTCTTCGGCTGCGACTACCCGACCGCGCTCGGCGTCGTCCACGACCTGATGACCCGGCGCATGCAGCAGTTCGAGCACGTGATCGCCCACGAACTGCCCGTCCTGTACGACGACTTCGGCCTGTCGGCGCAGGCCCGCGACGCCATGCGCGGGTATGTGGCGGACCTCCAGAACTGGCTGGCCGGCATCCTCAACTGGCATCGACAGGTGGACCGTTACACATCCGCCTACCTGGCCCGCCGGTCCCACGGCTTCCTGCCCGGCCGCCCGCCGGCCGTCCCCGCGCTGCCGGTCGGCTGACGGCTGCGCCGACCGGCCCCCGCCACCGGTCGGCCGGCGGCTCCCGCCGTGCCGCCGCCGGCCGGCCGCGCACACGAACCGCCCCGCAGATCGTCGTGCGGCGGGCCCGTCACACCGGCCGCGCCGCCGGCGGTCGTGCCGCGTGCTCGACCAGCGACCCGCTCCCGCTGCCCGACGTGGCGCCGCTGACCACGTACGGCGTCGGGGAGGAACCGGTCGGCGTTCTGCTGCCCACCGCGCACCCCCTGGCCCACCGCGCACCCCCTGGCCCGCCGCGCCGGCCTGCGCCTCGGTGACCTCGCCGACGCCCGCTGGATCGACGCCCCCGACACGGGCCTGCCGCTGCACCGGCTGCGCGCCGCGAACGGCGGCCGCGGCTTCCGCCCGGCCCTGCGCTACGAGTGCACCGACGTCCGCGTCCCGACCACGCTCGCCGCCGCCGGTCACGGTCTCGTCCTCCTGCCCCGCTCGGCGACGGCCGGCGCCCCGGGCACGGCGGTCGTCCCGCTCACCGGACCGCGGGTCGTCCACCGGGTGGAACTCGTCCACGCCGGCACCCCGACGGGCGCCGCACAGGCCCTGGTCGCGGAGCTGTCCCCGGGCCGGTGAGCCCCGCGCCCGCACGCGTACCGCCGTCGGCCGCCGGTCAGTCTCACTCGTTCGTGGCTCGTGGCGCTCCGCTACGACGGGTAGGGCACCAGCCGGAGGCGATCCATGGAACAGACCGCGTTGCGTCCCAAGCCCATGCCCGGCCGGGAACCCGGCGGCACCCCGCCCTGCGACGTACCGGAGTGCGGCCGGCCCCGCCACCCGCACGCCGCCCGCCGCCGCGGCCGGCGTCCGACGACCCTGCTGTCCGGCCTGTTCGCCGGTGCCGTCCTGGTGCTCTCCGGCGTCGGCCTCGGCACCGTGGGCGCCGCCGTGATCGGCGCGAGCGAACTGGCCGAGCTGCAACGGCAGGCGGGCGGGGCCGCAGCGGACGCCGCGTCCCCGCCGGCGGGCCGCGGCCTCGCCGCACCGGGCTCCCCGGTGCCCGCGCCCGCCGACGCCACCCTGGGCCTGGAGATCGTGGACGGGAAGAAGGCGGGCGCCGAGATCGTCGCCGTCCATGTCCCCGGCCCCGGCTACTCGGCCGGTCTGGTGCGCGGGGACGTCGTCCTGCACTTCGGCAGGACCCGGATCGACTCCGCGGCGGATCTCGCGCGGGCGGTCGACGAGGCGAGGCCGGGCCGGGAGACCAAGGTGACGTTGCGTCACAGGAGCGGTGGCTACCAGCAGTTGTCCGTGGTGCCGGGGATCGTCACCTGACGGCCGGTCCGGACGGGTGAGCGCCGCGGAGGACGTCGTCCGGTGCGCGTACACGGCCGCTGCGGAGCGTCACCCGACGGTTCGGTCCGCGCGCGCGAGGGCCGCCGGTCGTGACCCGGTGGTCCCGTCCGCCCGCGCGAGCGCCGCGGGGCGGCACCCGACGGCCCGGACCGCCCGCACGGGCGCGCCCGCGTCACACGGCCACGCGGAAGTGGCTCGTGAGCCGCCGCTCGTCGTCCAGGACGTGGAACGCGAGCCCGACCGGCGCCTCCCGGTCGGCGATCTCCTCGCCCTCCCAGGGCAGCCGCAGCGTCCAGGTCACGCCGGGGCCCACCACCAGCGGCCGCCCGGCGAAGGTGGTGGCGGCCGGGGTGTGGGCGTGGCCCGTGATGATCCCGGCGATCTCCGGCCGCCGTCCGAGCAGCGCGGCCAGCCGATCCGGGTCGCCCAACCGGCAGGAGTCGGGCAGCGGGTGGTGCACCGCGACCGGCGGATGGTGGAGGGCGAGCAGCGCCGGCACGTCCCCGTCCAGCTCGTCCAGGGTCTCCTCGATCCAGGCGTACGTCTCGTCCGCCAGGGCCCCCTCGTCCTCGCCCGGGATGCCGGAGTCGCACATCAGGACCGCGCCGCCGTCGAACACCTGGACGCTGTTGACCGGCCCGTCGGCGGCCGGCAGGCCGAGGAGGGCCTTGCGGTAGGGGGCGCGGCGGTCGTGGTTGCCGGGGCAGGTGAGCACCGGCCGGGGAGCGTCGGAGCCCCGGATCCCGAGGATGCGGGCGGCCTCCTCGTACTCGGCCTCCGCCCCGTGGTCCGCGATGTCCCCGGTGACCAGCAGCGCGTCCACCCGCCCCGGCAGGTTCCGGAGCCGGTCGCACGCCCGCTCGGCGCGTTCGGTGGCACGGGCGCTGCCGTCCAGGTGCAGATCACTGAGGTGAGCGAGTACGAGCACGGTGCCGGCCTCCCGAAGTGGATTAATGCTTGCGATGGATTCAAGCATTAGATCGCTGGGCCGGGCAATCCACTTGCCCGGGGAACGACGGGGCGGCATTTACCGCGAAATCCCCGCCGATCGGGTCGCGCCGCCCCTGCCGACCGGGCAGGATGCTGCCCGTAGTCACCACGTCCTGACAGGGAGGCCCGGATGACCGGCCGCACGCCCGCGCGCTTCACCGCCGACGACTACCGGGCCCGCATGGAGCGGGCCGTGCACGCGGCCGGCGACGCGGGGCTGGCCGGCCTGCTCGTGGCACCGGGCCCGGACCTGGTCTGGCTCACCGGCTACGCGCCCCCCGCGGCCACCGAACGGCTCACCCTGCTCGTCCTCACACCCGGGCGCGACCCCGTCCTCGTCGTCCCGGCCCTCGAAGCCCTCGACGCCGCCAGGTCGGCCGGGGCCCCCGCACTCACCCTGCGGGACTGGACCGACGGCAAGGACCCCTACGCCGCCACCACCGCGCTCCTCGACGCCGGCGGCCGGTTCGGCGTCAGCGACAACGCCTGGGCGATGCACCTGCTCAACCTCCAGAAGGCCCTCCCGGACAGCTCCTACGCCTCCCTCACCGAGGCCCTGCCGATGCTGCGCGCCGTCAAGGACGCGGCCGAACTGGAGCTGATGGCCGCCGCGGGAGCCGCCGCCGACGCCACGTTCGAGGAGATCCGCAGGGTTCCCTTCGCCGGGCGCAGGGAGTCCGAGGTGGGCGCCGACCTCGCCGGCCTGCTCCGCCGCTTCGGCCACTCCCAGGTCGACTTCACCATCGTCGCCTCGGGCCCGAACGGCGCCAACCCGCACCACGAGGTCGGCGACCGCGTCATCGAGCACGGCGACATGGTCGTCCTCGACTTCGGCGGCCTGAAGGACGGCTACGGCTCCGACACCTCCCGCACGGTCCACGTCGGCGAACCCACCGACGAGGAGCGCCGGGTCCACGACCTCGTCCGCGAGGCCCAGGAGGCGGGCTTCCGCGCCGTACGGCCCGGCGTCGCCTGCCAGGAGGTCGACCGGGCCGCCCGCGCCGTCATCGCCGACGCCGGGTACGGCGAGTACTTCATCCACCGCACCGGCCACGGCATCGGCGTCACCACCCACGAGCCGCCCTACATGATCGAGGGCGAGGAACAGCCCCTCGTCCCCGGCATGTGCTTCTCCGTCGAGCCGGGCGTCTACCTCCCCGGCCGGTTCGGGGTGCGCATCGAGGACATCGTCACCGTCACCGCGGACGGCGGCCGCCGCCTCAACGACACCACCCGCGAGATGGTCGTGGTCGACTGACACCCACAGGAGAGTCCCGGCACCCACCGAACGGCTACGGCGCGACCATGACCCCAGCACCCACACCCACCGCGGACACCGTCCGCCGACTGGTCCGAACGCTCCTCAAGAACGCCGGCGACGACGGCCCCGGCCCCGAGGTGCGGCCCGTCTCCGAGGAGGGCGGGCACGGCACCTGGTGGGTCGGCACCCGCCACGTCCTCAGGCTCGCCCCCGATCGTGAGGCGACCGTCCGCATGCGCCGTGAACTGCGGCTGCGCGACCTCGTCCGACCGCACGTACCGGTCACCGTGCCGACCGCCGTCGCACACGGCGAGTGGTCACCCGGCCTCGCCTACACCCTCGACACCAAGGTGCCCGGCGGCACCGCCGAGGACCACGACGTGTCCGCCGTCGGCGAGGCCGACCTGGCCGCGCTGCTCGGCGGACTGCGCGAGGTGCCGGTCCGGCAGGCCGAGACGATCGGCGTGCCGCGCGTCGCCCCGCGCTCCCTCGAGGCACTGCGCCGCATGGCCGTCGCCGCCGGCGAACGCCTCGCCGCCGCCGACGAGTTCGACCTCGCCCGGCTCCACCAGCTCACCTCGCCCGGCGCGGCCCAGCTCGCCGCCCAGCCCGCCACCGCCGTCCTCGTCCACCACGCCCTGCGGGGCGAGCACCTCGTGGTCAGCGCCGACGGCCGGGTGCGCGGCGTCCTCGGCTGGACCGGCGCGGTCGTCGGCGACCCCGCCGAGGACATCGCCGGGCTCGCCCTCGCCGTCGGCTCCGGCGCCGCCGTCCGCGCCGCCACCCTCACCGGGTACGGCGCCCGCGCCTGCCTGCGCGGCCTGTGGCTGGCCCGCTGCGACACCGTCGTACGCCTCGCCGAACGCCTGACCGGCCACGGCGCCGAGTCCCCGGCCCTGCTGCGCACCCAACTGCGCCGGGCCTGGGAGGCGATCCTGCTGGAACGCGTGACGGAACTCAGGCAGGACGGGTCGGACGGCTAGGGCGTGTTTCGAAAGTCCCGTCTGCCCGGCGACGTCTGGCACGCACGCTCGCCGCGTTGTCGGGGTCGCCCCGATACAACCAGTATCGGGGCGACCCTCCGCCTTGCGATCGCACGCACCAGACGCCGCCGGGCCTGCCCTTCGGACAGACGACGCCACTTTCGAAACACGCCCTAGTAGGA
>NZ_JBIVKQ010000032.1:0-15460 GCF_044750845.1 Streptomyces sp. NPDC088766
AGCGACGCGCTGATCTCCACCAGGGCCTGCTCGAACTGGCCTGCAGCCTCATATGCCTCCGCCGCCTGCGAACCTCATTCTGAAACGATCAGTTAATGCTGACTTGGATGACGCTACGTCAGGTTCTGCGACGGATCGCCGGCGTGCTGATCGGAGTCCTACAGAGGCAGTATCGACCTTGCGGCTGCGAAGGTCACGTGGGCGGCACCCCGAGCGGGCCGGAGAGCACGACCGGCCCCGGACGGCAAGATCAGGAGACCCGTGGCTTCGACATGGGCCTGATCCTTTGCCGACCGTTGGCGGCCTGTCGATGTTGCTGGACTGCTCCTGGCAGCCCCTCCCAAGAGGCAACCGAATGAAAACGGCTAACCCGCCCGGTAACGTCCCTGCTCAGCAAGGTCGACCCCGTGCCCGCGGGCATGCTCCGGTGTATCAGTGCCGGCGCACGCTCGCCGCCCGACCGGGCTGACGGACGATCTGTGCCGTGGACAGCCGCCCATGACCAGCACGAGCACCCCGGAAGACCGTCACACCAGCCCTTTGACCTTTGACTTCAAGTCGGCGGAGGCTCAGTCGCCGACGTGGATGCCGGGGCGGCGGTCGGGGTCGGGTTCGTGGCTGCGGATGATTTCGCGGGTGACGGGTGCGGTGTCGCCGCGGCCCAGGAGGAAGTAGCGGAACATGTGCACCAGGGGGCTGCCTTCGGCCCAGGCGAAGTAGCAGTGCGGCCGCACACCGGTCGCGTCGCGCAGGGCCAGCAGGACGGCGGCGATGGCGTTGGGCGCGGCCGGGGCCTGGGCGCGCAGGATGCGGTGGCTGTCGACTTCGACACCGTGGACGGTGAGGGTGTCGCTGAAGTCGGAGGGGTCGACGACGTCGATCTCCAGGAAGAGGACGTCGGCCGGGCCGGGGACCGGGTTGGTGCCGCGCTGTTCGCGTTCCTTGGCGCTGTACTCGGCGGCATCGCCGGCCTCGCGGCGGTTGGCGATGATGTTGATGGACCGGTCGTGGGCGAGGGTGTCGGTGATGAACCGGCGGGCGGCTTCGTCGAAGACGATGCGGTCGGCGCGCAGTTCGGTGGTGCGTGAGATCCGGGAGACCAGCGACACGGTGACGATGCCGAGGATGAAGAAACCGGAGATGGCGATGCCGTCGGGCTTGTCGACGATGTTGGCGATCAGGGCGTAGAGCAGGACCGCGGTGAGCAGCGCGAAGCCGGCGGTGGCCGCGCGCCGTCGATGGCGGGCGACGAAGACGGTGACGGCGAAGGCGCCGGAGACCATCATCGCCAGGATGCCGGTGGCGTAGGCGCCGGCCTGTTTGTCGACGTCGGCGTCGAAGGCGATGGTGATGGTGATGCACAGGGCGGTGTAGACGAGGACGACCGGGCGCACTGCGCGGCCCCATTCGGGGGCCATGCCGTAGTCGGGCAGGTAGCGGGGGACGATGTTGATGAGCCCTGCCATGGCGGAGGCGCCGGCGAACCACAGGATGAGGATGGTGCTGATGTCGTAGACGGTGCCGAATGCCTCACCGACATGCTCGTGCGCGAGCCAGGCCAGGGCACGGCCGTTGGCGGCGCCTCCGGGCTCGAACTGGTCCTCGGGGATGAGGACGGTGGTGACGAAGCTGGCGGCCAGCAGGTAGACGCTCATGATGAGCGCTGCGGTGGTGAGCAGCTTGCGGGTGTTGCGGATGCGAGCCTTGAGCCGCTGTTCCTCGTCGGCGCCGTCGGCCGCCACCAGCGGCATCATGCTCACACCGGTTTCGAAGCCGGACAGGCCCAGCACCAGCAGAGGGAAGGCCAGCAGGGCGGGGCCCGCGAGATCGCCGAAGCCGCCGAGGTCGGTCAGTGACCCGGTCCAAGCCGACCAGGCGTCGGGGTCGGTGAGCACGTGGGCCACGCCGACGCCGATGACGACGGCGTTGAGGGCGAGGAAGACAGCCACCAGGGGGATGGCCACCTTGACCGCTTCGCTGAAGCCCAGCAGGAACACGCCGCCGAGGATCAGCAGCAGCGTCACCGTCAGGGCTACCTCGTGGCCGTGCAGGGCGGCGGGGAAGAAGGGGTTCTCCACCACGTGCACGGAGGCGTCCGCCGTGGACAGGGTGATGGTGATGATCCACGAGGTGGCCACGAAGCCGAGCAGGACCAGCACGAACAGCTTGCCCCACCAAAACGGCAGCAGGTCCTCCAGCATCGCCACCGACCCCGCACCGTGCGGGCTCTGCCTGGCCACCCGCCGGTACATCGGCAGCATCCCCAGCAACGTCAAGGCCACGATCAGCAACGTCGCCAGAGGCGACACAGCACCCGCCGCAAGAGCCGCAATCGCCGGAACGTAGGCCAGGCTGGAGAAGTAGTCGACACCGGTCAGGCACATCACCTTCCACCAAGCATGCGGCTCGGCATGACTCTCACCGGCCGCCGGCCCCACCGGCTGCACGCGGTGACGCAACAGCCACCGCGCCGCCGCACCGGTCGGCTGCGCCCGCAGCGCGGGACTGTCCACCGTCTCCGGCAACACCGGCCCACTCGCCTCGCTCATATCTCCATGCTCTCTTCAGCCTGTCTGTCGGATCGATCGCCGTACGCCACCGCCTACCCGCTGGCGCGACGATCCCTGAGTATGCGCTCTGCCGATCCGCTGCCCGGCACCGAGGCGCCGGTAGCGGACGAGATGCCGGTGAGCTGTCAGAGGTGACTGATGGGGCCCGGGGTGCCGCTGCCCGGACTGACCTGTGAGCGGCGCTCGCTGAGCCGTCCCATCGCCCCGTACGTCCGTGACGCAGGCGCCACCGGGACCGGCGCGCGGGTCACCGTGCTGTCGGAGTCGGAGTGGCTGCTGCAGAACCAGCGGGGCGCGGTCGTCGCGCACGCCGTGCGGCGGGAGACGGACGCGGTGATCTGCCGTCTCCGTTTCCGGCTGCAGTGGAGGCCGGAACCCCTGCCTCCACGGCGAGTCCGCTCACCGTTTCGGACCGGATGCCGTCAGGGTTCCGTCAAAGCCGTGGGCCCCGCCGTAAGGGAGGCGTCAACGACCGGCCTGATCCGGACACAGATGCGCTTTCCTCTGATCGTCCGTATCAACCGAACCTCACTCCAGGAGTTCGCGATGGCCGATCTGGCCTTCGTCGTCGTCACGATCGCGGGTTTCGCACTCGTGGTCCTCATCGCCAAGGGGGTGACGAAGCTGTGACCGCCGAGAACATCGTCGGCCTCGTCGTGGCCGTCTCCCTGCTGGGCTACCTCGTCCTCGCCCTGATCTTCCCGGAGAGGTTCTGAGACAAGAGATGGGTCCCGTACTCGCCGGCGTACTTCAGTTGCTCGCTCTGACAGCCGCGCTGGCACTCGCTCACAAGCCCCTCGGCACCTACATGGCCAAGGTGTACTCCTCGAAGCAGCACCTGCGCGTCGAGAAGTGGATCTACAAGGGCATCGGTGCCGACCCCGACACCGAGATGCGCTGGCCCGCCTACCTGCGCGGCGTCCTCGCCTTCTCCGTGGTCGGCGTCCTGTTCCTCTACGCCCTCCAGCGGCTCCAGGCGGTCCTGCCCGGCTCGCTCGGCTTTGCCTCGATCGACCCGGACCAGGCGTTCAACACGGCCGTGTCGTTCGTGACGAACACGAACTGGCAGTCGTACTACGGCGAGCAGGCGATGGGCCACGTCGTGCAGACGGCCGGTCTGGCCGTGCAGAACTTCGTCTCCGCTGCCGTCGGCACAGCCGTCGCCGTGGCGCTCGTGCGCGGGTTCGCCCGCTCGCGCACCGGTGAGCTGGGCAACTTCTGGGCCGACCTGGTACGCGGCGTCGTCCGCGTCCTGGTCCCCCTGGCCCTCGTGGGCGCGGTCGTGCTCGTGGCGTGCGGCGCGATCCAGAACTTCTCCGGCATCCACGAGGTCGGCCGGTTCACGGGCGGCCCGCAGCAGTGGAACGGCGGCGCGGTCGCCTCCCAGGAGGCCATCAAGGAGCTCGGCACCAACGGTGGCGGCTACTTCAACGCCAACAGCGCCCACCCCTTCGAGAACCCCACACCCTTCTCCAACCTCTTCGAGATCTTCCTGATCCTGCTGATCCCGTTCTCGATCACCCGGACCTTCGGCCTGATGGTCGGCTCGGTCAAGCAGGGCTACGCGATTCTCGCCACCATGGCCACCATCTGGCTCGGCTTCGTCGCGCTCATGATGTGGACCGAGTTCGCCCACCACGGCCCCGCCTTCCAGGCAGCCGGCGGGGCGATGGAGGGCAAGGAGGTCCGCTTCGGCATCGGCGGCTCGTCGATCTTCGCCGTCTCGACCACCCTCACCTCGACCGGCGCGGTGGACTCCTTCCACTCCTCCTTCACCGGCCTCGGCGGCGGCATCACCATGCTCGGCATGATGCTGGGCGAGATCGCGCCCGGCGGTGTCGGCTCCGGCCTCTACGGCATACTGATCATGGCGGTCATCGCGGTGTTCATCGCCGGACTGATGGTCGGCCGCACCCCCGAGTACCTGGGCAAGAAGATCGGCACCCGCGAGATCAAACTGGCTGCCCTGTACATCCTGATCACCCCGATGCTCGTGCTCGTCTTCACCGCGTTCGCGATGGCGCTGCCGACGCCGGCGAACTCGATGACCAACAGCGGGGCCCACGGGTTCTCCGAGATCCTGTACGCCTACACGTCCGGCGCCAACAACAACGGCTCGGCGTTCGCCGGCCTCAACGCGGACACGCAGTGGTTCAACACCACGATCGGCCTGGCGATGCTCCTCGGCCGCTTCCTGCCGATGGTGTTCGTGCTGGCGCTGGCCGGCTCGCTCGCCGAGCAGAAGCCGGTCCCGGCGACGGCGGGCACCCTGCGCACGGACAAGCCGCTGTACACCGGGCTGCTGGTCGGCACGATCATCATCATCACCGGTCTGACGTACTTCCCCGCCCTCGCGCTGGGCCCGCTGGCCGAAGGGCTGGCGTGATGACCACCGACGTAAAGAAACAGGACTCCATGTCCACTCCCACCCTCGCGCCCCACCAGGACGCCCCCACCGGACACAAGCCCGCCGAGGGTCGTGTGGGCGCCGGCCTCTTCGACCCCAAGCAGCTTCTCAAGTCGCTGCCGGACGCCTTCCGCAAGCTCGACCCGCGGGTGATGGTCAAGTCCCCCGTGATGTTCGTGGTGTGGATCGGCTCCTCGCTGACCACGGTCTTCTCCTTCACCGACCCGGGTGACTGGTTCGGCTGGACCGTCAGCGCCTGGCTGTGGCTGACGGTGATCTTCGCCAACCTCGCGGAGGCCGTCGCCGAGGGCCGCGGCAAGGCCCAGGCCGACACCCTGCGCAAGGCCAAGACCGACACGGTGGCGCGCCGTCTGGTGGGCGACCGCGAGGAGCACGTGCCCGGCACCGAGCTGAGGATCGGCGACCTGGTCGTCTGCGAGGCAGGCGACATCATCCCCGGTGACGGAGACGTCATCGAGGGCGTCGCCTCGGTCGACGAGTCGGCGATCACCGGTGAGTCGGCCCCCGTGATCCGCGAGTCGGGCGGCGACCGCTCGGCGGTCACCGGTGGTACGAAGGTCCTCTCCGACCGGATCGTCGTCAAGATCACGACCAAGCCCGGCGAGACCTTCATCGACCGGATGATCAACCTGGTGGAGGGCGCGGCCCGGCAGAAGACACCGAACGAGATCGCGCTCAACATCCTCCTGGCCTCGCTCACCATCGTCTTCCTGCTGGCCTGCGCCACGCTTCCCCCGCTGGCGGACTACGCGGGCACCCACCTGACGATGGTCGTGCTCGTCGCTCTGCTGGTCTGCCTGATCCCGACCACGATCGGCGCCCTGCTCTCGGCGATCGGCATCGCCGGCATGGACCGGCTCGTGCAGCGCAACGTGCTCGCCATGTCGGGCCGCGCGGTCGAGGCCGCCGGTGACGTCTCCACCTTGCTGCTGGACAAGACCGGCACCATCACCCTGGGCAACCGGCAAGCCGCCGAGTTCGTGCCGGTACGCGGCACGACCGAGGCACAGGTCGCCGACGCGGCGCAGCTGTCGTCGCTGGCCGACGAGACGCCCGAAGGGCGCTCCATCGTGGTCCTCGCCAAGGAGAAGTACGGGCTGAGGGAGCGCCACCAGGGCGAGCTGGCGGGTGCCGAGTGGATCGCCTTCACCGCTCAGACCCGGATGTCGGGTGTGGACGTCGGCGGGCGCAGGATCCGCAAGGGCGCGGCCGGTTCGGTCACCGCCTGGGTCCGGGAGCAGGGCGGCACCGTCGCCGACGACGCGGACCTGATCGCCGACCGCATCGCCGAGGCCGGCGGCACGCCCCTGCTCGTCGCGGTCGAGGACGCCCGAGGGGCCCGCGTCCTGGGTGTCATCCACCTCAAGGACGTCGTCAAGGACGGCATGCGCGAGCGGTTCGAGGAACTGCGCCGCATGGGCATCAGGACCGTCATGATCACGGGCGACAACCCGCTCACCGCCAGGGCGATCGCCGAGGAGGCAGGCGTCGACGACTTCCTCGCGGAGGCCACCCCCGAGGACAAGATGGCTCTCATCAAGCGGGAGCAGGCCGGGGGCAAGCTGGTCGCGATGACCGGTGACGGCACCAACGACGCGCCCGCGCTCGCCCAGGCCGACGTCGGCGTGGCGATGAACACCGGCACGTCGGCCGCCAAGGAGGCCGGCAACATGGTCGACCTCGACTCCAACCCCACCAAGCTCATCGAGATCGTGGAGATCGGCAAGCAGTTGCTGATCACACGTGGCGCGCTGACGACGTTCTCCATCGCCAACGACGTCGCGAAGTACTTCGCGATCATCCCGGCGCTGTTCGCCGCCGTCTATCCCGGCCTGGACAAGCTCGACATCATGGGTCTGTCCTCCCCGGACTCCGCGATCCTGTCCGCAGTGATCTTCAACGCACTCGTCGTCATCGCGCTGGTGCCGCTGTCCCTCAAGGGTGTGCAGTACCGGCCGGTCAGCGCGGACAAGCTGCTGCGGCGCAACCTGACGATCTATGGCCTCGGCGGCCTGGTCGCGCCTTTCGTCGGCATCAAGATCATCGACCTGCTCATCTCCCTCATCCCCGGAATCGGCTGACTGCCATGAACAACTCTTTGACCAGCACCGCCCGTCTGCTGGGGGCAGGCCTGCGGGCCCTCCTCGTGCTGACCCTGGTGACCGGCGTCCTCTACCCGCTGGTTGTCACCGGTATCGCGCAGGGGCTGTTCAACGGCAAGGCGAACGGCTCCGAGATCAAGGCGGACGGCAGGGTCGTCGGCTCGTCCCTCATCGGACAGGCGTACAACCTGCCGCTGAAGGAGGGCCAGGAGGCCCCGGCTCCGGATCTGAAGTGGTTCCAGGGCCGTCCGCAGAACGGCCTCGGCACCAACAGCGTCAACACCCAGTACAAGCTCATCCTGTCCGGCGCGACCAACCGGTCGGGGGACGACGAAGAGCTCATGCAGTGGGTGAAGGACGCCAAGGCCGCCGTCGTCAAGGACAACTCCACGGGCACCTACAAGGTGAAACCGTCCCAGGTGCCCGCAGACGCGGTCACCTCCTCCGGCTCCGGACTGGACCCGAACATCTCTCCGCAGTACGCGGACATCCAGGTCCACCGGGTCGCCGAGAAGAACGGCCTGTCCACCGCCGAGGTGCAGAAACTCGTCGACGACCACACCGAGGGCCGCACCCTCGGCTTCATGGGCGAGCCGCGCGTGAACGTCCTCGAGCTCAACATCGCCCTCAAGGAACTCGTGGCGAAGAGCTGACGGCATTACGCGACGTCCCCGTCGGCGACGACATGGCCCTGTCCCTGCGCGGCCGAGTGCTGCCGGCCGCCGACCGGCGGGTACTGGCCGCGTTCGCCGCGCAGGCCGCCGTAGTCCTGGACCGTCGGCGACTCAAGACCAGGGCGGATCGGCTTTGCCCGACTGCGTCTTGCCCTGGCGGGGTGCCGTTGCCGAGGGCGGCGGACGGACGGCTGGTGCCGACGGCGGATGTCTCGCCGTGGCTGCGACCGGGCGCCAACACGTCTGCCGGCCGGGCCTTTTGGCATACCCTCGGGCGGGCGAGGGCAAGCATCAGACGGCGCCCGGCTGGCCGTACTCGGTGGTGGCTGCGCCCGAGACCGGCCGCACGTCCTGGACGGCGGCCTTGGACGCGGTCCGTCTGGAGCCTGGCGCCGACGTCGCCGCGGTGACCACCGTGCAGATCCGTGAGGTCATCGAGCGGCTGGTCGCCGTCGGCCAGTTGCGGTCGGGTGACCCGGAGGTCCTGGTCGTACTGGACGCCGGATACGACGCCCCGCGCATCGTCCACCTGCTGGATGACCTTCCCGTCGAGATCCTCGGCCAGCTCCGTTCAGACCGGGTGATGCGGCGTCCGACACCCTCCCGCGAAGAGTTCCACCTGGCCAACCCCAAGGGCGGTCGGCCGCGTCCGCAGAGCGTTCAGGAACCTGCACGCGAAGACCGGCTCTCCGGCTGGTGCACCGAAACCGTCCCGCCCCGGCCCGGGCAGGCCGCCAGGCTCGAAGAACCAGCTACCGGCCACCCGTCACGACGTCGGGCGGGTCCTCGCCGCCGGCGAGGCGTTCAGCCGTCCCGCCCACCACAAAGTCGGCACCAAACCCCGCCGCGGCACCTGAAGCTCCGTCCACCTGCACCCTCAGGAAGCCGACGAGGTTGGATGGCTCCATGGTGAGACGAAAGCGGGAGAAGAGGAGGCGACCACCATTCGGCATGCCGAGGGGCATCGTCCTGCTCGCGACGCCGGAAGGCCGGCGTCACAGTGTCCTCACCTCGGAAGGGGTGATGCTCTGCGGGCACCCCGCCGACGTTCCGGTCAACGCCGACCCAGCCGAGCCACGGGCCGCCGCGGCAACCATGGTGGTGGGACTCGCACACGACTTCCACGAAATACGCGTCGACGTGACCTGGGACCCGCCCAGGGAACCCGGGTCCTGCACTGCCCAGGTCACCGTTGCCCCGACCCCGCCGAACGCCCCTGGTTAAACGGCAAGGTTGGAGCATGTTCGCGGTGTGGTCGGGCAATGCCGTTCAGCAGGCTGTCCGCCGCAGCGGCGAGAGCTTCGCGGTCGACGACCGCCAAGGCGGGGAGAGCAGCCGTCCAGGAAGCGCTGACCAGCAGGTCGGCGGTCGCCGAGCAGATCAGCGAACACCGACACAAGGAGTAGGCACATGGCCACCGACGAGCGCAGCGCGTTCACCGAGGAGATCGCTGGCCTTGCCAGGAAGTACAAGGACACCGTCCAGGCCCAGGCCACTACCACGAACGCCTACACCGTTCGATTGGCCCTGTCTCACTTTCGGTGGTGACGGAGCGTCGTGACGCGTCGTTGGCCAAGGAGTTAGCGGGCCGGGCGGGGGCGCGTTTGCCGGCGATACCCGCGGCGGGCGTCTCGCGTCACACGGCTCCGCGTACCCCGTTGCGCATCCCGCCGCCCGCAGGGCGGACGCCCCGCATGATCGGCGTCGACGACTTCGCTCTGCGCCGGCGGCACCACTACGCCACCGTGATCATCGATGCCGAGACGCATGAGCGGATCGACGTGCTGCCCGACCGCACGGCCGACACCCTGGAGGCGTGGCTGCGCGAGCATCCGGGCATCGAGGTCGTGGGCCGCGACGGCTCCGTGGCCCACGCCGAGGCCATGCGTCGCGCCCTGCCCCGTGCGACGCAGGTCGGTGATCGGTGGCATCCGTGGAAGAACCTGTGTGAAGCCGCCCTCGGCGAGAGCACCGAAAGTGAGACAGGGCCGAACGTTTTTTACAGTCCCGCCCGCTGAAGACCTCTCGGCCCGTTGCCTTCTTTCGTGACGTCGCAAGGGAACCGCCGGCCTTCACATCCGCCGTGAACCCGCCCTGTTGCTCCTGCCCCGGGGGGGGGGCAGTACCGGGCCCGCAGGCCTCGAGGGACCGCGGCCGTCGGCCGCAGCCATCTGACCTGCCGGCCCGCGCCGGGCACGGGACGGCCGTAGTCGCCTTCCGGATGCATCAGCACCAGGTTGCGCAACCGCCACCTTGACCACCGAAACCGCCTCTGGCTCCGCACCGCCGACCTGCACCTGTTCGTTTCCCAGACCACAGGCTGCGGCGCGGAACCGGTCAGCCATGTCTGGAACAACGACGTGCTCAGCACGCCCACCGGCCGGCTCCGGGAGGATCGCCTGCTCCACGAAGCCAAGGCCACCGGCGGCGACCCCCGCCGCATTTGCGACCTGTTCGGACCGGCCGTCGGCGCCGCCCTGCGCCACACCGGCACTGTTGCTGCACCGCACAAGTCCCGTCGATGGCTATCGGGCGGTGAGCTGTTTGTTGATGGCGTCGATGTCGAGGCGGTCATGTGTGGTGCGGGTGTCACACTGTTGCCGGCATGATGAGCGACGCGGGGTTGCCGAGGCCGGGGTGTTCCCGGTGTGTGTATCGGCAGGGTCGTTGCCCACCTGACCCAGCCGCCCGCCGGCCTCACTGCTGACCTGGCCCGGCCGGTGGAGGGTCAGTGACCGGCGCCGGCCTTGACCGCTTTCGTGGCGAAGTAGCCGGGGAGCCAGTCGGCGGTGGCGTCCGAGTGGTGTGGCGCCTCGGTGAAGCCGGTGATGGCGAAGCCCGCCGCGATCTGCCCGCCGAGCTGCTCGGTGAGCGTGTGGCTGTACTCCACCGGCGCGTCGAGGCCCCACAGCCGTTCCCGCTCGGCGGGCTCCAGGTGAGTGAGGTCGCTGTAGGGCAGGCGGTGGCGCACCACCAGCTCGCCGCGCGCCTCCAAGGACTCCGCGTCGAAGAGGTAGACGTCCGGGTTGAGGAAGCCGGACAGCAGCGTCCCGCCGGGGCGCAGCACGCGATGGCACTCGCGCCAGACCGGAGCCAGCTCCGGGATGAACAGGTTGGAGACCGGGTGGACGACGAGGTCGAACGAGGCGTCAGGGAAAGGGCTCAGGTCGCGCGCGTCGCCGAGCACGGTGCGTAGATCGAGCCCCTCCCGCGCCGCGACCATCTCGTCCTGCGCCAGCTGGCGGGGCGAGTTGTCGAAGACGGTCACCCGCGCGCCCGCCGCGGCCAGCACCGGACCCTGCTGCCCGCCGCCGGAGGCGAGGCAGAGCACGTCGCGACCGGTGATCTCCGGCGGGAACCAGGTCGGGTCGACCGGCTCGTACCCGATCAGGACGATGGACCACTGGCCAGCCCGCGCCTTCGCGATCACCTCGGGGCCGACCGGGCGTGACCACTCGTTGCCCTCCTCCACCTCACGGTCCCAGGCGAGGCGGTTGTGCGCGACGGGGTCGACGGGAATCTGGCTCATACGCCGTACCCTAGTGGCCGCACGAGGGGACCGCTGAGGGTGATCGGCTTTTGGCGGCCCGCCGAAACCGTCGGCCCCGGAACGGTGCGGATCTCGCTCCGCCCGGCCGCTCGGCGGCAGGCAGTGGTCGGGCTCTGCGGCGAGTGTTCGCGCTCCCGGCGAGGCAGCGGGACCGGCCGACATCGTCCTGTGCGTCCGAAGCTCGCCCGCTGTTGCCGCAGGACGGCGATCCGACGGTCGTTGCCAAGCGTTCCGCCAGGACGTTCGGCGACTCGACGAGGACCGGGCGCACGAGCAGGGTGGTCCGACGACGTGAGGGGGAATCAGCACACCGTTCACATGCCGTGCGGTTTTCACCGTGTTCTCGACACCGTGATGCGCGATCCCCGTGGCAGCGGTCCAGAACACGATCCGGCACCCGGTGACGGAGCCGAGCGGGTGCGGTGCTCCGCACGCCGTCCGATCCCCGTGGCCGGCGTCCGGAGCGTCCGGAGCGTCCGGAGTGTCCGGTCAGGACTGCTGGGCGCGGTAGAGGCCACGGCCGGCCCGGCGGATGCGGGAGCTGCCGACGAGGCGGTCGAGAGTGCTCCGGACCGCGTTGATGCTTCCACTGTCGCCGTCGCGGCCCAGCGCCGCCGCGACATCCCGAGCGCGCACGTCGGCGTCGCCGACGCCCGCGAAGTACTCCAGGATCTGCTCGGTGAGCCGACCGTAGTTCCGCTGCTCCTCCCCGGCGCGGGGCGCGCTGGAGGCACGCCGCGCCGCCTCCCGTCGGCGCTTCGGCTGCTGCGCACGTGACTCCGTCCGGGACCCGGCCTCCTCGGAGGGGGCGTCGGTCCGCGCCGTCGCGGCCTCGGTGGTCCGGGGGCGTTCGGTGTCCGGGGCGACGGCGACAGCGGCGCCGGGGTCCGTGGTGGCGGCCGGGGCGCGCATCAGGACGTCGAGGGCACTGAGGGCCCGCTGGACGGAACCGAGGTGGGCCACGACCGCGGCCAGTTCCCGTTCGAGTGCCTGCTTCTGGATCTCCAGGCGGGCCAGGTCCTCCTGGAGGCTCTCTGCGGTGACCTTCACATCGTGCGCCGCGCGAGTTCCCGAGACCATGTGTTCCTCTCATCCCAGTCGTACCCGGACGTCATAGGCGGGAACGCACCCCGTACGAGGACCGACCAGTTGTTGCCACTGTCTCACAGGGAGTGCAATCGGATGTCGAACGGAGTTCCGTCGGGCGGAGGGTGATCCTCCGTGTACGACCCGGTGTCGCACCCCCGGACAGCGCCCGGTCTCACAGGTCAGACACTTCGTCACCGAGGAGGTTCAGGTGTGGACTGGCGTGAAACGGCGAGTTGCCGATATGAGGATCCCGACCTCTTCTTCCCCATAGGCAACAGCAACAGCGGTCCGTCACTGATGCAGACCGACGAGGCGAAGGCCGTGTGCCGACGGTGCCCCGTCATGGAGAAGTGGCTGAGCCGGGCGATCGGGGCCGACCCCGTCGAGGGGATCTGGGGCGGCAGCACGGAGAGCGAGCGCCGGGCGATGAGGCGTCGGCCGACACGCCTGACCGGGACGACCGTGGGGGCCACCGCGTGACCGTTTTCGGCGTGCCGTTGTCGTGGTGCCGGGGACGGCACGACGACAACGTTGTGTCACATTTTCACACGGTGTCCGGTCGTATGGGGGTCGGGAGTTCACAAGCCTTGCCTTGGGGGTGCCGCCGTGAACGAATCGGGTGAAAAGATCGCCGAGCGGGCGAAGGGGCGGCTGGGCCACCGCGGCCGGGCCCGGGGCGCGCCGAGGAAGGCCTTCCCGGATCACTGGTCGTTCCTGCCGGGGGAGATCTGCCTCTGCAGTTTCGTCGTCCTGGTCGTCACGGGTGTGTACCTGACCTGCTACTTCCACCCGTCGTCGGAGCAGGTGATCTACGAGGGCGGCTACGCGCCGCTGCGGGGGCAGCCGGTCTCGGAAGCGTTCGACTCCACCATGCGCATCTCCTGCGACGTGCGTGGCGGCCTCCTCATCCGGCAAGCCCACCACCGGGCGGCGCTGATGTTCGTCGCCGCCGTGTTCGTGCACATGATGCGGGTCTTCTTCACCGGCGTGTTCTGCAAGCCGCGCGAGCTCAACTGGGTCCTCGGGTTCTCCCTGCTGATCCTGGCCATGTTCGGGGGGCTCACCGGGATACGACCTGCCGGACGACCTTCTGTCCGGCACCGGGCTGGCCGTCGTGAACGGAACGATTCTCTCCGTACCGGTCGTCGGCATCTACCTGTCGATGTTCCTCTTCGGTGGAGAGTTCCCCGGAAACGATCTGGTGGCCCGCTTCGACACCCTCCACGTCCTGCTGATCCCCGCCCTCATGACGGGCCGGCGGTCCGGTTCCTCTCCGGGCGGGCAGCGCGGCCGCTGCCCGCCCGTGCGCCGGTGGCTACTTGCTGAGCCAGAGGTCGGGGCCGAAGACCTCGTAGTGGATGTTGGCGGGGTGCAGGCCCTTGTCGAGGAGGTCGCCCCGGACGGCCCGCATGAAGGGCAGGGGACCGCAGAGGTAGGCGGTGGCGTCCTCGGACAGGGGGAGGTCGGTGAGGTCGGCGCGGCCGTCGCGGGCGTGAGGAACGGCCGGCTCTCCGGCCCCGGTCTCGTACCACAGGTGCAGCGAGGCGCCGGGGATGCGGGAGGTGAGTTCGCCGTGCTCGGCGCGGTGGGCGTGGTGGGCGGGCGAGCGGTCGGCGTGGACGACGGTGACCCGGCGGGAGGAGGAGGCACGGGCCAGGTGGTCGAGCATCGAGATCATGGGGGTGATGCCGATGCCGGCGGAGGCGAGCACGATCGGACCGTCGCCGTCGGGCAGGACCAGGTCGCCGAAGGGGAGGGAGACCCTCAGGACGTCACCGACCCGGGCGTGGGCGTGGAGCCAGGTGGAGACCTCGCCGTCGGGGGCCGAACCGTCGACCGCGCGCTCCCGCTTGACGGTGATGCGCCAGGTCTTGCGGTCGGGAGCGGTGGAGAGGCTGTACTGGCGTATCTGCCGGGCGCCGTCGGGGAGTTCCACCTGGACGCTGACGTACTGCCCGGGCAGGAAGGGCCTGGTGGGCAGGCCGTCCGGGCGGCGCAGGACGAAGGATGCGGAGTCCGCGGACTCCTCGGTGCGTTCGGCTATCTCCATCTCGCGCCAGACGTCGCCGTTGTCGACCTGCGCCTCGGCGTACAGGCGCGCCTCCATCGCGATGAGGGCGTTCGCCATCAGCCAGTAGACCTCGTCCCAGGCGCTGGCCACCTCGGGGGTGACGGCGTCGCCGAGCACCTCGGCGACGGCGCCGAGGAGGTGACGGCCGACGAGCGTGTACTGGTCGGAGGTGATGCCCAGCGACGCGTGCTTGTGGGCGATGCGGCCGAGGATCGCGTCCGGGCGCTCACCGGGGCGCTCCACCAGGACGGTGGCGAAGGCCGCGACCGCGCCGGCGAGGGCCTCGCGCTGGGCGCCGTTGGCCTGGTTGGCGCGGTTGAACAGGGTCCGCAGCAGTTCCGGACGCTCCTCGAACATACGGCGGTAGAACAACTCGGTGATCGTGGTCAGATGGGCGCCCACGGCCGGGAGGGTGGCCCGGACGATCGGGGTCGACTGCGCGGAGAGCATGAGAAGCTCCTATCTCACATCTTAGATACCAATTAAAGGGGGGAGTCGACTGCGGTCGACAGTGTGAAACACGGCCGGGCCGTGTGCCACGGTTTCAGTCGCGCGGACCGCCGAGGGGCAGGAGGGCGGGCCCGGTGGGGAAGGTGGCGAGGTCGTTCACGGCGAGTTGGTTCAGTGAGGTGCGGAAGGCCTCCTGCGCCTCGCGCAACGCCCGCCGCGGCCGGCATGCCCCGGCCGGCGGGCAGGGGCGTCGCCCTCGCAGGCGACTGCTTCACGGTCTCCCTCCAGGGTCCGGACCAGGTGGCCCACCCCGGTGTGCCGGCCCGTCCCGGTCAGGGTCGGGCCGCCGTTGCGCCCCCGGCGGGCCTCGACCACCCCGAGGTGCTGCAGGTGCGCGATCGCCTTCGCCGTGGGGGGGGGGGGGGCCCCCCCCCCCGCCGCCCCCCCCCCGGGGGGGGGGCGCCCCCCACCCCCCACCCCCGGGGGGGGCCGCCCCCCCCCCCACCCCCCGTGCCGGGAAAAGGGA